>NZ_JAJHVY010000035.1:0-20088 GCF_020861455.1 Bacillus sp. AF23 | reverse complement strand
TGCGAGATTTCTTGTGAGAGCAGTAAGATTTTTTATGGCTGCGAGATTTCTTGTGAGAGCAGTAAGATTTTTTATGGCTGCGAGATTTCTTGTGTGAGCAGTAAGATTTTTTATGGCTGCGAGATTTCTTGTGTGAGCGGTACGATTTTTTATGGCTGCGAGATTTCTTGTGTGAGCGGTGCGACTTTTTATGACTGCGTTTTTTTCCACGAGGCTCTTGGTATAAATAAGTTTTTAAACCTTCTTTTTTTGCGGATTTCACCGCTTCTTTGATATCAGAATGGGAATAGTGGCCCAATTGAAATCCTCCTTTTTTTAATTGTTTTTAAGGATGAAGATCCTTACTACACACATAGTACGCAGGATTGTAAAAAGTGTATAAGTGTTCCGCTGAGATCTCACAAAAATAAAAGCCTAATTTTGAAGGGGGACTACGGATGAAGAATCAATCAAATTTGCCTCTGTATCAGCTGTTTATTCATCCAAAAGACTTACGGGAATTAAAAAAGGATATATGGGACGATGAACCGGTTCCGGCTGTGCTGAAAGTGAATCAGAAAAGATTTGATATCGACATCGCTTATCGCGGATCTCATATTAGAGATTTCAAAAAGAAGTCGTACCATATTTCCTATTATCAGCCGAAAACATTTCGCGGCGCCCGCGAGGTTCACTTGAATGCGGAATATAAAGATCCTTCCATGATAAGAAACAAATTGTCTCTCGATTTTTTCTCAGAGCTGGGCACGCTGTCTCCAAGGGCAGAATTTGTGTTTTTAAAGATAAATGGGAAGAATGAAGGAGTGTATCTTGAGCTTGAATCCGTCGATGAATATTATTTAGCGAAAAGGAAGCTGGCGGACGGAGCAGTTTTTTACGCGGTTGACGATGATGCTAATTTTTCTCTCGTGAGTGATTTGGAGAGGGATACGAAGAAGTCGCTTGAGCATGGGTATGAAAAGAAGACAGGGACTGAGGAAGATGATTTTTATTTACAGGATATGATCTTTAAAATTAATACTGTCCCGAAAGCTCAATTTAAATCAGAAGTGACAAAGCATGTGAATATCGATAAGTATTTGCGCTGGCTGGCCGGCATTGTGTTCACCTCAAACTATGACGGGTTTGTCCACAATTACGCTTTGTACAGAAGCGGGGAAACCGGATTATTTGAAGTGATTCCTTGGGACTATGATGCCACCTGGGGCAGGGATATCCATGGAGAGCGGATGGCTGCAGATTATGTAAGAATTCAAGGGTTTAATACATTAACCGCCCGCATTTTGGATGAACCCGAATTTCGTAAATCCTATAAGCATCTCCTAGAAAAAACGCTCCAATCTCTCTTTACAATTGAATATATGAAACCAAAAATATTGGCGCTTTATGATCAAATTAGGCCGTTTGTCCTGATGGACCCATATAAAAAAAGTGATATTGAACGTTTTGACCGTGAGCCGGAAGTGATTTTTGAGTATATTAAAAATCGTTCACAATACATCAACAGCAATTTAAGTATTTTGTGAATCCATGATTATAGGTATTCGCTGAAAAACAGACAATTAGGCTATTGAATTAGTTCAAGAAATAACTGTGACACGTATATATGCAATATATTTATCATCTATGTATAAATGACTAGGAGGGTAATGAATGAGCAAGAGGAGAATGAAAAATCATTCAAATCATGATATATCTTATTATCATTTTTTGCATTCAATGCAAGATAAAATTGTCACTGTATATCGAGGAGGTCCCGAATCTAAAAAAGGAAAATTGGTAGCTGTAAAATCAGATTATATCGCTTTGCAAACTGAAAAAAAAACCATTTATTATCAATTGGATCATGTAAAAAGTATTACAGAGGATACCAATAATAGCACAACAACAATTGAGACGGCAGAAATGGCTGACGCTGATGATTTTCACAGCTTAATCGGACAATTAATGAACCAATCCGTTCAATTAAATCAAGGCGGTCCGGAATCTAAAAAAGGAAGTTTGGTATGGCTAGGAGATGATTACGCTGCGTTAGACACAAATGAGGATGGAGTAGTTTATTTTAATATTCATCACATCAAAAGCATAAGTAAACATGAGTCCGCTTTAAATAAAGAAGGACATACGCCAAGTGTCTTGGAAGCTGATAACCTAAACGAAGTTTTTAAGAGTTTAACTCATAAATGGGTTTCGATTAATCGAGGAGGACCAGAAGCAATTGAAGGTATCCTCGTAGATAATGCGGATGGTCATTATACTTTAGTGAAAAATCAAGAAGTGCTTCGCATATATCCTTTTCATATCAAGAGCATCAGCTTAGGCCCAAAAGGCTCTTACAAAAAAGGCGATCAAAAGAAAGAACATGATGATAAAGAAGAAAGCAAAAATGATATAGACCAAAAACAAGAAAAAGAGGGGGACAGTAGCTCGTTAACCTCTTCAAAATCATATAGCTCATCAAGTTCGTCCAAATCAAATAAACGGTCACCGAGATCTTCAGATTATCAATCATCAAAATATGATCGTTCATCAGGCACCAAAAGCTCGTCCAAACCATATCGGTCATCAAGATCTTCAGATTATCAATCATCAAAATATGATCGTTCATCAGGCGCCAAAAGTTCATCCAAATCATATCGGTCATCAAGATCTTCAGATTATCAATCGTCAAAATATGATTGTTCATCAGACACCAAAAGTTCATCCAAATCATATTGGTCACCAAGATCTTCAGATTATCATAGCACCGAAAGCCAAAAGGAAGATTATAGCTATGAAACGATTGTCAAAACGATAGACTATCATTGGAAGCGCAAATTTTAATAGATAATGAAGGTGCATCAATAAAGTGATGCCCTTTTTCATTCAATTAAAGGGGGAGAATGGTGAAAGGTTTGAATCAATTTCTTGACACAGATGTTGATGTTGTCATTTCAGGAGATACAAGATTTGTTGGCACACTTATAGATATTGGACATGATATTTTTGTTATATTTAATGGCTGCAATTATCTTTATATTCCCTTGCTGCATCTCCATCAAATGAACAAAGCAATAATAAATACTAATACTGAGAAACCAATTTTAAGAGAACCGGAAGATACAATAATGCAGGCGGAAAATAATAGTTTTTCTTACAGAAACACATTAAACAATGTGAAAGGCAAATTTATTGAAGTTTATGTAACTGGGGATCGGTCGATACATGGATATGTTACAAGTGTTTTAAATGATTATATTGTATTTTTTTCACCTGTATTTAAAACACTTTTCATATCTATGCATCACTTAAAGTGGTTTACCCCTTATTCAACAGAGCAAACGCCGTACACTCTTGACAACTCTCAATTGCCTGTCGTACCTTCCAGTGTTTCACTTGTACGTAATTTTGAGGAGCAGATCAAAAAATATGTTGGCCAATTGGTTATATTTGATATGGGGGAAGTGCCAGAAAAAGTCGGTCTGTTAAAAGATGTATCTAATAATATCATTGAGCTGATTAACGCAAGTGGAAAGTCAATCATTTGGAAGTTAAATCATCTAAAGACAATGCATCTCCCCTAGCGTAGCCTATACTGAAAATAAACTGCCCTCGAATAAATAGCAGAAGGCAGTTTTTTATTTCATACACTGCTAAAGAAATAACCAACTGATCCAAAAATATAAACAT
Source organism: Bacillus sp. AF23 (assembly GCF_020861455.1). Classification (NCBI taxonomy): domain Bacteria; kingdom Bacillati; phylum Bacillota; class Bacilli; order Caryophanales; family Bacillaceae; genus Bacillus; species Bacillus sp. AF23. Next base: position 16,419 of record NZ_JAJHVY010000035.1, on the reverse strand, counting down.
GTTAACGTAAAAAGAACAGTCAGCGGAATGATTAAAATGGTCGTTTTTAAATATTCGCCCCAAGAAATACTTTCATCATGCTGTTTTAAAATATGCATCCAAATAAGTGTTGCTAATGTTCCTATAGGTAATAATAAGGAACCGATATCACTGCCGATAATATTTGCCAAGTAGATGATTTTTGCTGTTGATGGATTCAGGCTCATTTCTGTTAAGGTAAAAGTACTGATCATTAAAGCTGGATGGTTGTTAAATAGATTTGAAAAAATTGAGGTAGAGATACCAGACGCGAAAGTAGCATGGGCGAGGCTTCCAGAAACCACAGGTTCGAAATGACTCACAAGTAACTCAGTGAATCCTATATTATGCAGTCCATAAATGAGGACATACATAGTAAAAGCAAAAATAAAAATGTGCCAAGGTGCCTTGAAGAACAAGTCCCTGGGAGAGGTTTTGAAATAAACCCATCTCCAGGCCAAAAGGATAATCGATCCGATGACAGCGACAAGAGGAACGGAGATACCGGTATATGACGCGGCAAATAAGCTGATTCTGACGAGAAAAACAAATGCGAGTACAAATAACATTATCTTTGTTTGATTTCGTTCCGTTATCGGAGCTGATGGCGAATGAAGGGGATGGTACCTTCTGTGTCGCAGAGACTGAAAATGGTTCGGTATATCTGGCAGGCTTTTAGGAAGACGTTTATAAAAGAAAATAAACAGTAGGCAAGCCATAAAAATGAGTCCCATCATACTAGGGACAAACATCATGGCAGTGTGCAGGTATAGATCCATTCCAATCATTTTGAGAGAAATTAAATTTACAATATTACTTACGCCGATCGGTGCGCTGGAGGCTGTAGCTATTAAAACGCCGCTTATTAAATAAGGGGTTTTTTGATGTTTTTTCAAACCTAAATATTTTAAAACCAGCAAAAGGATGGGGGTTGTGATCAAAACGCTCCCATCATTATTTAGGAAAATGGTCATTAAAAAGCAAAGTGAATTGGTTAACCAAAAAAGCTTGATGCCTGATCCCCTGGATTGTTGGAGCAGCTTTGCAGCCACCCAATAAAAGAATCCGAAACTTTCTAATGCAATGGCCATGATCATAGTGGCAAGAATTGTGACCGATGCACCCGTGACTTTTGATCCTATTTCTCCTAAGTCGGTCAATGACACACTTCCGCATAATAACACCATTAAAGCGCCTATTGTCGCGGGAATAGCTTCATTTAATCCTTTCGGCCTCCAGAAAATAAAAATCATTGTTATGAAAAAAGCGAGCAATGTTAATATACTCGTGAACTGTGTAATATATTTCACCTCTCTATCTATCATTCTAAAATCAAACGATTGTCATGCGCTTACTAGTATCCTTGCCAACTATTTGTACTGTATGTATACGTATACTGATATGAAGTTGTACTAAGCGATTATATTATATTAATTAAAATTCCATGAGAATCCCAAAAGAAAAAAGAGTTTGCAAGTATCATTTCAGGTACTTGCATCACTCTCTTTAGTTCTTAACTGCTGACAATTTGAAATATTAATAAATTGCTTCAAAAGCGGATTTTGATTGTCTTTGCGATAGGCGATAACCCATTCGGCATTCAGCTGTATTTTATCTATTGTTCGATAAGTCACATCCAAGTTAAATAATTTTTTAGCTGAGGAAGGTACAAATGTAATCCCGATGCCGGCGCTGACTAATCCAATTACCATTTGATATTCAGTCGCTTCTTGTACAATATTTGGCTTAAAGCCAGCCTGCTCACAAAATTGGATGAAATCAATGTATAAAGTAGGCCATGCTTCCTTGGCTACAGTAATAATCGGTTCATCTCTCAAATCTTCAATTGTAATGGCTTCCTTAGATGTTAACGGGTGTTGTTTAGGCAAAGCTAAAACACAAGGGCTGCTTTGGGCAATTTCAGTATGCAATGCTGTGTGCTGTAAAGGAGGATGAAGTATACCAATATCAATGTTGCCCTTTAGCAGCTCCTCTTGCTGCCTAAACGAGGATATTTCACGTAATTCTATTTTTACTGATGGGAATTTTTTACGATATTCCCGGACAATCGGCGGCAGAAATTCATATGTAGCTGATCCGACAAAACCGATAACGAGATGGCCGTGCTCGCCGCGAGCCGTCCGCTGTGCCAATTCAATCGCTTGATCAATTTGCATCAAAGCCGTGCGGCAGTGATTTAAAAATATTTCTCCGGCTGCGGTTAGCTCCACAAATCGTTTTGTCCTCTTCAGAAGCGTCACCCCGACTTCTTTCTCCAGCTGTTTGATCTGCTGGCTGAGAGGAGGCTGTGTCATGTTCAGCCGAAGCGCAGCTTTCCCGAAATGAAGCTCTTCGGCAACTGCGATAAAGTATTGAAGGTGGCGAAGCTCCATCAATATGCATTCCTTTCTTAGGTTAATAATTCGTAATACATATTAATCATAAGTCGAATTGATATTGGAGGTCAATTTCCAAAGAGTGTATAGTGAAACGTATCACAAGATTTATTTAAATTTTTATGTTTAAAATGCATAATAAGGAGTGAGGGTGTTGACAAAAGCAACAAAAGAACAAAAATCCCTTGTGAAAAACAGAGGGGCGGAGCTTGTTGTTGATTGCTTAGTGGAGCAAGGTGTCACACATGTATTTGGCATTCCAGGTGCAAAAATTGATGCGGTATTTGACGCTTTACAAGATAAAGGGCCTGAGATCATTGTTGCACGGCATGAACAAAATGCGGCATTTATGGCGCAGGCTGTAGGCCGTTTAACTGGAAAACCGGGAGTCGTTTTAGTCACATCAGGACCGGGTGCTTCTAACCTGGCAACGGGACTGCTGACTGCAAACACTGAAGGTGACCCTGTCGTTGCGCTTGCTGGGAACGTTATCCGTGCCGATCGTTTAAAACGGACTCATCAATCATTGGATAATGCGGCGTTATTTCAGTCGATTACAAAATACAGTGTAGAGGTTCAAGACGTAAAAAACATACCGGAAGCTGTTACAAATGCATTTAGAGCAGCGTCAGCAGGTCAGGCTGGGGCCGCTTTTGTGAGCTTTCCGCAAGATGTTGTGAATGAAGTCACAAACACCAAAAACGTGCGTGCAGTGGCAGCGCCAAAACTGGGCCCTGCACCAGATGATGCAATCAGTGCGGCTATCGCAAAAATCCAAACAGCAAAACTTCCTGTTGTTTTAGTCGGAATGAAAGGCGGAAGACCTGAAGCGATTAAAGCGGTTCGCAAGCTTTTGAAAAAGGTTCAGCTTCCATTCGTAGAAACATATCAGGCTGCCGGGACTCTTACAAGAGAGTTAGAGGATCAATATTTCGGCCGTATCGGTTTATTCCGCAACCAGCCGGGCGATCTGCTGCTTGAGCAGGCTGATGTTGTTCTGACAATCGGCTATGACCCAATTGAATACGATCCGAAATTCTGGAATGTCAATGGAGACCGGACGATTATCCATCTGGATGAGATTCTGGCTGACATTGATCATGCTTACCAGCCTGAGCTTGAATTGATCGGGGATATCCCATCTACTTTGGATCATATCGAACATGATGCTGTAAAAGTGGATTTTGCGGAACGTGAGCAAAAAATCCTTTCTGATCTAAAAGAATATATGCATGAGGGAGAGCAGGTGCCTGCAGATTGGAAGTCAGACAGACTGCATCCTCTTGAAATCGTTAAAGCATTACGAAATGCAGTCGATGATAACGTCACAGTGACATGCGATATCGGTTCACACGCGATTTGGATGTCCCGTTATTTCCGCAGCTATGAGCCGTTAACATTAATGATCAGTAACGGTATGCAAACACTTGGTGTTGCGCTTCCGTGGGCAATCGGTGCTTCATTGGTGAAACCGGGAGAAAAAGTCGTTTCTGTCTCTGGTGACGGCGGTTTCTTATTCTCGGCAATGGAGTTAGAGACAGCGGTGCGCTTAAAAGCTCCAATTGTACACCTTGTATGGAACGACAGCACATATGACATGGTTGCATTCCAGCAATTGAAAAAATACAATCGTACATCTGCAGTCGAGTTCGGAAACATCGATATCGTGAAATATGCGGAAAGCTTCGGGGCAACCGGTTTGCGTGTCGAATCACCAGACCAGCTGGAAGATGTTCTGCGTCAAGCCATGAATGCTGAAGGCCCTGTTATCATTGATGTCCCAGTTGACTACAGTGATAACGTTAATTTAGCGAGTGACAAGCTCCCAAAAGAATTTGGAGAACTGATGAAAACAAAAGCTCTCTAGCACTCTGCGCACCAAGACACTGTTTTCGAAGAACAGCACATTACTAAAGGAGTGAAGGGAATATGAAACAAGAAAGCAACATTCAAATGCTGAGCCGCGGCAAAAAAGAACAGCCCGTTAGCCAAATTTATCAAGTATCAACAATGACTTCTCTTTTAGACGGAGTATATGATGGCGATTTTGAACTGTCAGATATTCCGAAATACGGGGACTTCGGTATCGGTACCTTTAACAAGCTTGATGGAGAGCTGATTGGCTTTGACGGCGAATTTTACCGTCTTCGTTCCGACGGCACTGCGACACCTGTGCAAAGCGGGGACCGCTCTCCGTTTTGCTCATTTACGTTCTTTACACCGGATATGACGCACAAAATTGATGCGAAAATGACACGTGAAGAATTTGAAAAAGAAATCAACAGCATTCTGCCAAGTAAAAACCTATTTTATGCCATCCGTATTGACGGATTGTTTAAAAAAGTGCAGACAAGAACGGTGGAACTGCAAGAAAAACCATATGTGCCAATGATTGAAGCGGTCAAAACACAGCCGATTTTCAACTTCGACAACATCAGAGGCACAATCGTTGGTTTCTTGACTCCTGCTTATGCGAACGGAATCGCCGTTTCTGGCTATCACCTGCACTTCATTGACGAAGGACGAAATTCAGGCGGACACGTCTTTGATTATGTGCTTGAGGATTGCACGGTTACGATTTCTCAAAAAATGAACATGAATCTCAGACTTCCAAATACAGCAGATTTCTTTAATGCCAATCTGGATAACCCGGATTTCGCCAAAGATATCGAAACGACTGAAGGAAGCCCAGAATAAAAAAAGCAAGCCCGCACATGTGCAGGGCTTGCTTTTTATTTGGCACTTTACCTGATTTTAGTTAAAATAACATTAAAATGATAAAGGTGTGGGTCTCATTGAAAATACTGGTTTTGGCTGTTCATCCTCAAATGGAAACCTCAGTCGTCAATAAGGCGTGGGCAGAGGAATTAAGTAAACATGACAATATCACTGTACGGGAGCTTTATAAGGAATATCCGGATGAAGCCATTGATGTTGCCAAAGAGCAGCAGCTGTGCGAGCAATACGATCGCATTGTGTTCCAATTCCCGCTTTATTGGTACAGCTCTCCGCCGCTTCTTAAAAAATGGCAGGATCTTGTGCTGACATACGGCTGGGCTTTCGGGTCAGAAGGGAAAGCTCTGCATGGCAAAGAGCTGATGCTGGCTGTTTCCACAGGAAGCGAAGCGGAAAAGTATCAGGCGGGCGGAGGGAATCATTATTCAATCAGTGAGCTCCTGAAGCCGTTTCAGGCGACAAGCAATCTGATTGGCATGACTTATCTCCCGCCATATGTGTTTTATGGCGTGAAATACGCAAATGCTGAGGATATTGCGATCAGTGCAAAACGGTTAGCTGATTATATCCAGCAGCCTTTTTCTTAAAAAAGAAAAGCCCTGTCCGGAATGGGACAGGGCTTTCTCTATTAAAAATCGGGTAATTCAGATAGGTTATTATCCTTTATGCCGTCTGGTTCACTTCGTAAAATGTCACGTCCGTATTTATGAAATACATCAACGTGAGCGATCTTTCCCGCTTTTGCTTCTGATAGCGCAGTGGGATAGTCCAGTTCTCTTCCTGTGTTCGTTTTCACCGCGATAATATTGTCTTCCTCATTTCTTCTGACCGCGATAATTTCTTCTTTTCCGGACGTATCAACTGGCTGATCGATATTTGTTTGTTTGGATTTATACGATTCATATGCAGCTTCAAATTGATCCATTTTTCCACCTCCATCCTTTAACGTAAACAAAAATGCTGTTGATCATGTATAGGTTTCGACACGGCATACGACAATATTTCCTGAGAAATATTTTGAATGCGACAATTCAATCCATCATTAGCGAAGAAAAAAGGGATTCCGTTCTGTAAACGGAATCCCTTTCGGTTATTTTGTCATCTGCAGGTCCTTTGTTTTGATATAACCTGTCTTACCGCCGTAATCTGCATAGACCCAATCAAAGTCAAAGCCGCCTTTTTTTGTTTTACTCCAGCCTAAAAAAGATACGCTTGTGTTAGCCGGGAGTGTCTTGATGCTTTTTCCTTCAGCGGATGTATATGCTTTCGTCTTTGTTTTGGTTTTTACCGTTGTTGCTGCCTTTACAATGTAATGAGTGGAGACAAAGCCTGTCTTTCCGTTTTTGTAATGAACCTTTGCCCAATCAGCGTTTGAAAACGAAATGAGCTTTAAGCTGTCGCCCAGATGAAGGGTGTCGGCTTTAGAGCTTGTAGCGGAGGCCTTTGTTCTGACATTCAGAGCCTCTGCTGAAACCAAGTAGGAATCAATCGGATAGCTGTATAAATCATCAATGCTTACGTTTGTTTCTGGCTGTTGTGCATGAATTGTGTTTGCGCCGCCGGCAGAAGCCGCAGTTATTCCGGCTGCAAGTGCAAGTGTAGACAGTATTTTCGTGGGTTTGTTCATTGCGTTCCTCTCCTCACATAAGAGAAATAATCATTTCTATTATTCCTTTCACGTTTTGGCCGGTTGCTAAACATAAAAAAGGATCAGATAAAGATCTGATCCTTTGCATTATTTTTTCGTTTCCAGTTTCAGAGGTGCTGATATTGTTTTCTTAACTTTCTTTCCATGTAAAATCTGATCCGCTGCTTCCGTTGCCAGTTTACCGATCAATTCAGGCTGCTGAGCGACAGTGGCTGAGAGCTTACCGTCTTTAATCGAAGAAATCGCATCCTTATTTCCGTCAAAACCGACGACTAAAATATCTTTGCCGGAGCTGTTAATTGCTTCGAGAGCTCCAAGCGCCATTTCATCATTATGAGCGAAAACCGCTTGGATATCCGGGTGTCCTTGGAGCAGATTTTCCATGACAGTCAGGCCTTTAGTGCGGTCAAAGTCAGCTGATTGTTTTGTGACAACATCCAGCTTTTGATCTGCGATTTTGTGAAAGCCTGAACCGCGCTCCCGTGTAGCGGAGGCACCCGGAACGCCTTCAAGCTCCGCCACCTTAGCACCTTTTCCAAGCTTGTCTGCGATGAACTCTGCGGCCATTTCTCCGCCTTTTACATTGTCTGAAGCCACGAGGGTTTCTATTTTGCCTTGTTCAGCGGACCGGTCGATTGAGACGACAGGCACACCAATCGAATTTGCAGACTCTACTGCCGTTGAAATAGCCGAAGAATCAGTTGGATTGATTAACAGGGCATCAACGCCTTGCTGAATTAAGTCCTCCACATCACTTGTCTGCTTGGAGGAATCATTTTGTGCATCGACGATGATGACCTTCATTCCGCGCTTTTCCGCTTCTTTTTCAATTCCCTTTTTTAAAGAAACAAAAAAGGGATTGTTAAGCGTTGAGATCGACAAGCCGATGGTAAATTCCTTTTTCTTATCTGAGTTTGACGGCTTCGCCCATTGGGGAGGCTCAAGCGAACAGGCGCTCAATACAAACAGTGACAGCGTCAAAATGACGGATACAGCCTTTTTCATGTAAAACCCTCCTATGCTGACTTTTTGCGGTCTAATAATACCGCGATTAAAATGACAATCCCTTTAACAACCAGCTGATAAAATGATGAGACGCCAAGCAGGTTGAGTCCGTTATTGAGTGTGCCGATAATCAGCACCCCGATTAACGTTCCGACAATGCGCCCGCGGCCCCCGGAAAGACTCGTTCCGCCTAAGACAACCGCTGCGATGGCATCCAGTTCATATGATTCTCCAGCTGTCGGCTGTGCCGAGTGGAGACGGGAAGTCAAAATCGCGCCGGCAAGGGCGGATAATAGACCGGCTAAAGCATAAATTATGACTTTTACACGTGTGACTTTTATGCCTGAGATGAGTGCCGCTTTTTCATTGCCGCCAATTGCGTATGTCCGGCGCCCGAACGGCGTTTTGTGTAGCAGCACCCAAAGGATAACAAAGGCGAGAACCATTGTAATTGCAGGTACTGGAATTCCTAAGAAATAACCGCGGCCGAACAGCTGAAAGGCATAGTTAGTGCCAAGCCCTGTGATCGGGTTTCCGTCTGTATACACAAGAGTAAGTCCGCGGAAGACAGTCATGGTCGCAAGCGTCGCGATAAAAGGGGCCATTTTCCCTTTTGTGATTAACAGTCCGTTGATCATCCCGAGAAGAGCGCCAATCAAACAGCCTATGATGACGGCGAGAATCGGGTCGGCACCAGATACAATCATACCCGCGACTAAGGCGCTGGACAGAGCGAGAATAGCCCCGACAGAAAGATCAATGCCGCCAGTTAAAATAACGAAGGTCATGCCGAATGCGATCAATCCGTTAATCGCCACCTGCCGAAGCAGGTTTAAAATATTCAAAGGCTCAAGAAAGCTCGGGTTTAAAATCGATACGATCATAACGAGAATAAATAAACCGAGAAACGGGCCGAGCTTCTGCATGATGCCATCGAAGTGAATCTGTTTTTTTTCTGATTGCTTCAGTTGTTCCGTTTTCATGTTACCGCCCTCCCGTGGCAAGTGTCATAATTCGTTCTTGTGTCGCTTCACGCGCTTCGATGTCTCCGCTGATTCTGCCTTCATGGACGACGATGATTCTGTCACTCATCCCGAGTATTTCCGGCAGCTCTGATGACACCATAATGATGCCGACACCGCGTTCAGTGAGCTCATTCATCAGCGTATAGATTTCCCGTTTCGCACCCACATCCACGCCTCTTGTCGGCTCATCCAATATGAGCACTTTTGGGCCGATACCGATCCATTTGGCAGTCACGACCTTTTGCTGGTTGCCGCCAGACAAATGGCGCGCGTGCGTTTCTGGTGAAGCCGTTTTGATGGTCAGGCGTTTTATGAGAAGGTCTACAAACGCTGCTTCCCGCTTGTGATCAATGATGCCCTTTGGAGAAAAACTGGACAAATTGGGCAGCGCAATATTTTCCCGAATCGATGTGTCGAGCAGCAGTCCTTCATCCTTGCGGTTTTCCGTAATAAAACCGAGCCCTTTTTTCACAGCATCATACGGATTTTTAATCGCAGTCTTTTTTCCTGCAATCCAAATCTCACCCGAATCGATCCGGTCAATGCCAAACAGTCCTCTCATTATTTCTGTTCGTCCGGCTCCCATTAAACCGGAAACGCCGACAATTTCACCGGAACGGACATAAAAGCTGATATCTTCAAAGCTTCCTTTTGAGGAGACGTTTTTCACCTCGAATATTTTGTCTCCGAGTGAAGGGACGCGTTTAGGATACCGTTCCGTCAGCTCACGTCCGACCATTTTTTTCACGACCTCGTCAAAATTGGTTTCTGAAATGTTTGTTGTATCAACGGTTTTTCCGTCACGCATAATGGTGATTCTGTCGCAAATCGTAAAAATTTCTTCCATTCGATGTGAGATGTATACAATGGATACACCGTTCTTTTTTAAAGCCGTAATGACGTCAAACAGCTTGCTGATTTCCCGTTCAGTCAAAGCCGCGGTAGGTTCATCCATAATGATCACCTCGGCATTTGTCATGAGCGCTTTTGCGATTTCAATCATCTGCTGCTGTCCGACAGAACATTCACCCGCTTCTTGATCAAGTGAAAGAGAGACGGACAGTTTATCAAATTGTTCTTTTGCTAGCGCTTTCATTTTTCTGGTTTGTAAAATACCAAATTTCGTTGACATTTCTTTTCCGATAAATAGATTCTCAAGTACGGACATGTCCGGCCAGATATTCAGTTCCTGATGGATGAAGGCGATTCCGTGCTGCTCAGCTTCCTTCGGATTGGAGAAATACGTCTCGTTACCGTTTATGGTGATCCGTCCTTTGTCCAGTTTGTGCAGGCCAGTCAGGATGTTCATCAGGGTGGACTTGCCGGCGCCGTTTTCTCCCATCAGTGCGTGAACTTCGCCAGGCTTGAGCTGAAAGGACACACCTGAAAGCACCTGGTTTTTTCCGAATGCTTTATGAATGTCATTCATTTCGATTTGCATATCGGTCCTCCTTTCTAGAAAAGCACACCCGCCTGCAGGATGCAGTTGGTGTATGGTGTGAATTCTCCTGTTCGTATGACAGCTTTAGCTTCTTTGGTCAGCTCCTTAAATTCCTCGTGGGGAAGGCAGTCAACTGCCTCTTCAGAAAAAAGGGTTTCTATAAAACTCGCATTCTCTGGATTGGATACCTTTATTTCGGATGCGACAATTACTTTTTCAACCGCCATTTCATCTGCCAGCACTGCGGCTACATCCCGGAAAGCCGGGAAACCCGGCTTCAGTGAGAGATCAATTTTCAGGACGCCGTCAGGAACGGGAAGCCCTGCATCAGCGATGACAATTTTGTCAGTATGGCCAAGGTCAGCCAATAGCTTGGCAAGATGACTGTTCAGTATACCGTGTCTTTTCATGACAGCAGCTCCTCTACTTCTTTTCTGGACGGCATCCCGCCTTGAGCGCCGAAAGAACATACAGATAGGGAGGCGGCGCGGTTTGCGAACCGTAATGCGGCTTCAATATCTTTTTCCTCCGCCAGCGCCACTGCAAGAGCCGCGTTAAACGTATCACCCGCCCCGGTTGTATCGACAGGCTCAACGGGGAAGGAAGGGATGATCCGCTCTTTGCTGCCGGATGAATAGCGCACGCCTTGTTTGCCTTCAGTAATAAAGAGCTTTGCCGGATAAAGCGCCAATGCTGCAGAAACCGTCAGCTCCGGAAATAAGATCGCCGCCTCATGTTCATTCGGCGTAAGATAGGTGGCATGGTCAATGGTTTCCTGCTTCAGCGGGCGGGCCGGTGCCGGGTTAAGCATGATCGGGATGTCGTGAGAATGGCAGTATCTGCACACTTCATCAACCGTTTCTTCCGGGATTTCCTGCTGAATCAGAACCATATCGATATTTTCAAGCTTTTCAAGAGCGTCTATCGCATAAGATGGGGTGATCTCATCATTCGCACCTTTAACGACGACAATACTGTTATCACCTTCGGCAAGCACGATGTGGGCGGTGCCGCTTTCTTTATGTGTAACCGGTTCCATATAGTCGGTGCGAACACCGTTTGCTTTTAAATTATTCATAATGGCTGTTCCATAATGATCGTCACCAACCTTGCCAATCATAAAAACATTGGCGCCGAGTCTGGCGGCGGCAACAGCCTGATTCGCGCCTTTACCGCCCGGCACAGTTTGAAATGAAGTACCCAGTACGGTTTCGCCCGCGTTTGGGCGTTTGTCTGAGGTGACCACCAAATCCATAGAACAGCTTCCTATCACACAAATATTACGCATCGTTTTCTTCCTTTCTTGTCGTGTTTCTTCTTATATACATGACGGGCATTTGAATCGCCGTTTCTGCGAGAGGCTGTTTTTTTATGATGCTCAAAAGAAGTTTAGCCGCTTCTTTACCCATGTCATATGCCGGCTGTTTAATCGTTGACAGCGGCGGAAACAGCAGCTCGCTTTGGGGAATATCATCGTAGCCGATAATTTGAATATCCTCGGGCACTTTTTTCCCGCGCCGCAAAGCTTCATGCAAAACAGCCGCTGCTTGAATGTCATTACTGGCAATTACCCCGTCTGTCTCAGGATATAAGACAAACAGCTCCTTTGCCAGTGCCTGTGCATCCTTAAAAGAAAAGGACGCCGTCTCGATGATCTGAAAATCAACACCCGCCTGCTGTAATACCTCTAAAGCGCCGTGAAAGCGGTCTTGGGCAGTGGGCAGGTGAGCAGGGCCCTTCAGGAGCGTAATGTGTTTGCTTTTTCCATGAACAATTGCTTCCGCTGCTAATTTTCCTCCGGTATGTCCGTCACTGGATACAGAAGGAGCGCCTTCAGGTGTTCTGTCCAGGAAAACGACTGGTTGATCAATGCCGCTGTATTCCTCAAGATGCGGATAATTTGTTGCAGCAATAATACCTGCGACATGATTTTGTTTAAAGGTTTGAAGGTATTCAAGTTCTTTATTTAATTCCTCGTCACTGTTGCCGAAAATAAGCCGATAGCCTTCTCGGTTCAATTCATCCTCCGCGCCGCGGGCAAGCTGGGGGAAGAAAGGGTTTGTAATGTCCGGAAGCAAAAGCCCGATCAGCCTGGATTCTCTTTTATAAAGAGACCTGGCGACTTCGTTCGGATAATAGTTCAGCTTCTCCATGGCGGCCATCACACGTATTCTCGTTTCTTTATGCACATAGCCGTTGTCATTCAGAACGCGGGAGACCGTTGCAACTGAGACGCCCGCGGCTCCCGCGACATCTTTAATTGTAGCCAACACAGCTCCTCCTCATATATGTAACCGTTTACATAGATAGATTATCATGAACATTCTGTTATTGGCAATAAGAAAAAAAAAAATAAAACATGGCGATAGAGCAAACCGAACTGTAAATGGTGTATAAATATGAGAATTTAAATATCTTCACGCTTTTTTTGACAAAGTCTTCACAAATCTGGATGAACATTTCATGAACGAATATTAAGTTTTATTAAAATTGTTTCAAAGTCATGCGTTTAGACCTGTAAATAGGATAAAACAGATTAGACTATCCGCCCAGGAAATGTTTAATTATGTTAGAGAACCTGGACCTGTTTGTTTGCCGTTTTTATTGCAGGGGCCATTAGTCAATTTGGAATGGGCCTAATATTGTCTATTCCGTGCAGAAAGGATGACATTATGACCTTATCCTTAAGAAACAGGCAGAAATAATTTTGTGTTCATAAGAACCGGAAACACGCATTGTATCAGCAAAAGCCTGATATACCGGGCCGGAAAAAAGATTGATTTGAAATGCATATTAAACTGAACATTCAAGGCGTGACTAAACGTCCAGAAGGAAATCATTTGGTAAATGAAAGCGCATTCGTTTTTAGTATTAAAAAAATCGATAAGATGTAAGTCCTGTCGATTTCCAAAAATAGAAAACACTTTGTAGGTACAAAATCTCTTTCAAAAGAGAAGTTTGGCTCAGTAGATTAGGGGAGATTATGTTACATAATGCCGATTGAGAATTCATAGTGATTCTATATACTGATGAATGAATTTACAACAATATAGAAGGAGATGTCGATAAGCAATGTGGTTACTCATTATAGCCTGTGCTGTCATACTGGTCATCGGAATATTAGAAAAACGGCGACATCAGAAAAACATTGATGCCCTCCCTGTTCGAGTGAATATTAACGGCATCCGAGGAAAGTCCACTGTGACAAGGCTGACAACCGGAATATTAATAGAAGCCGGTTACAAAACTGTCGGAAAAACGACAGGAACGGACGCAAGAATGATCTATTGGGATACACCGGAGGAAAAGCCGATTAAACGGAAACCTCAGGGACCGAATATCGGCGAACAAAAAGAAGTCATGAGAGAAACGGTAGAAAGAGGAGCCAACGCCCTCGTCAGTGAATGTATGGCCGTTAATCCGGACTATCAAATTATCTTTCAGGAAGAACTTCTTCAAGCTAATATCGGTGTCATCGTAAACGTGCTGGAAGACCATATGGATGTCATGGGACCGACGCTAGATGAAATTGCGGAAGCGTTTACCGCTACTATTCCTTATAATGGCCATCTTGTCATTACAGATAGTGAATATACCGAGTTCTTTAAACAAAAAGCCAAAGAGCGAAACACAAAAGTCATCATTGCTGATAACTCGAAAATTACTGATGAATATCTTCGTAAATTTGAATATATGGTATTCCCTGATAATGCTTCTCTCGCATTGGGTGTGGCTCAAGCACTCGGCATTGATGAAGAAACAGCGTTTAAAGGAATGCTGAATGCGCCGCCAGATCCGGGAGCAATGAGAATTCTTCCGCTGATCAGTCCGAGCGAGCCTGGGCACTTTGTTAATGGGTTTGCCGCAAACGACGCTTCTTCTACTTTGAATATATGGAAACGTGTAAAAGAAATCGGTTATCCGACCGATGATCCGATCATCATTATGAACTGCCGCGCAGACCGTGTGGATCGGACACAGCAATTCGCAAATGACGTATTGCCTTATATTGAAGCAAGTGAACTGATTTTAATCGGTGAAACAACAGAACCAATCGTAAAAGCTTATGAAGAAGGTAAAATTCCTGCAGACAAACTGCATGATCTGGAGTACAAATCAACGGAAGAAATTATGGAATTGTTAAAGAAAAGAATGCACAACCGTGTCATATATGGCGTCGGCAACATTCATGGTGCCGCAGAGCCGTTAATTGAAAAAATCCACGAATATAAGGTTAAGCAGCTCGTAAGCTAGGAGGAAATGCAGACATGTTCGGATCAGATTTATACATTGCACTCATTTTAGGTGTACTACTCAGTTTAATTTTTGCGGAAAAAACAGGGATTGTGCCGGCAGGGCTTGTTGTACCGGGGTATTTAGGACTTGTGTTTAATCAGCCGGTCTTTATTTTACTCGTATTATTAGTCAGCTTGCTCACCTATGTCATTGTGAAATTCGGTTTATCCAAGTTTATGATTTTGTATGGACGCAGAAAATTCGCTGCCATGCTGATCACAGGAATCGTCCTGAAAATTGCCTTTGATTTTCTATACCCGATTGTACCATTTGAAATCGCAGAATTTCGAGGAATCGGCATTATCGTGCCAGGTTTAATCGCCAATACCATTCAGAAACAAGGATTAACAATTACGTTCGGAAGCACGCTGCTATTAAGCGGAGCGACCTTTGCTATCATGTTTGTTTACTACTTAATTTAATGTAAGGTGTGTCAAACGATGAAAAAAGAACTGAGCTTTCATGAAAAGCTGCTGAAGCTGACAAAACAGCAAAAAAAGAAAACCAATAAGCACGTATTTATCGCAATTCCGATCGTTTTTGTCCTCATGTTTGCTTTTATGTGGGCAGGTAAAGCAGAGACGCCAAAGGTTAAAACCTATTCAGATGACGTTCTTTCAGCCTCATTTGTAGGCGATATTATGATGGGGCGCTATGTTGAGAGAGTAACGGAACAAAAAGGGGTAAGCAGTATTTTTCAATACGTTGAGCCTATCTTTAAAGCATCAGACTACGTAGCCGGAAACTTTGAAAACCCGGTAACTTATAAAAAGAACTATAAGGAAGCAGAAAAAGAAATTCATTTGCAGACAAACAAGGAATCCGTAAAAGTCCTGAAGGATATGAATTTCACGGTCCTTAACGGCGCGAATAACCATGCCATGGATTACGGCGCACAGGGCATGAAAGATACACTTGAGGAATTTTCGAAACATAACCTTGATATCGTTGGGGCTGGATACAGCTTGAGCGATGCGAAAAAGAATATCTCATATCAAGAAGTAAATGGGGTAACTATCGCAACCCTTGGATTCACGGATGTATCCGGCAAAGGTTTCGCGGCTAAAAAGAATACACCGGGCGTGCTTCCCGCAGATCCGGAAGTCTTTATCCCTATGATTTCAGAAGCGAAAAAACATGCTGATGTCGTAGTTGTACAGTCACACTGGGGACAAGAGTATGATAATGATCCGAATGACCGTCAGCGCCAATTGGCAAGAGCTATGTCTGATGCAGGTGCCGATATCATCGTCGGCCATCACCCGCACGTCCTTGAACCGATCGAAGTCTATAACGGGACCGTCATTTTCTACAGTCTGGGGAACTTTGTGTTTGACCAAGGCTGGACAAGAACCAGAGACAGTGCGCTCGTGCAGTATCATTTGAAGAAAAACGGAACGGGACACTTTGAGGTAACGCCGATTGATATCCATGAAGCGACACCTGCCCCGGTTAAAAAAGGCAGTCTGAAACAGAAAACAATTATTCGCGAACTGACGAAAGACTCTAATTTTGCATGGAAAGTAGAAGACGGAAAACTGACTTTTGATGTCGATCACAGTGACAAACTAAAATCTAAATAATGGAGTGATATAAGATGAAATTTGTCAAAGCCATCTGGCCATTTGTTGCCGTTGCAGTCGTGTTTATGTTTATGTCAGCTTTCAAATTCAACGATCAGCTGAGTGATCAGGAGAAGCAGAAAATCGATACAGAAATTCATAAAATTCAACAGCAGGAAGAAACGGCAAACGCCGCTAAATAACACACAAAAAAAAGAGAATGTCTTACGAGACATTCTCAGGCTGTCGAGAAAATCTCGACAGCCTTTATTTTTCCTTAAAATATCCATTC
>NZ_JAJHVY010000008.1:0-20842 GCF_020861455.1 Bacillus sp. AF23 | reverse complement strand
CGTTTTCAAACTTGAAGGTGTTTTTTATTTGTCTCATCTTATGGGGTCAGTCCCCAGTTGATGGCTGTTTTTTATTCGTCGGCTTCTTCCAAGCGCTTCTTATATACAAGTGAACGGTCGGCGCAAAAGAAAGCGCCGGCTAAAAATACGCAATCCGTCATAAACATAACTGATTTCTGGCCTAGCGTTAAGCCCTGATCAGGAAGAACCGCGCCTATATATAAAAAAGTGCTGACTGCAAGCAAGGTAAAAGCGAAATGCTTGTAGTCTTCTTTTAATGATTTCATTCTATTCTTCTTCATAAAAGAATCACCTGCCAGATTCATAGTATACGACTATTATAATATAATCTGGCAGCTTACAGAGAAAGTAAATCTATCCATTTGTTATAAAATGTGAAGAGCCTGCCCGATATCTTCCAGCAAATCCTCTCCATCCTCTATTCCCACAGAAATTCTGATCAAGCCGTCTGTAATGCCGAGTTCAAGCCGGCGCTCTCTCGGAATAGAGGCATGTGTCATTCTAGCCGGAACAGAAATTAAACTTTCTACAGCGCCCAGGCTTTCCGCAATTGTAAACAGCTTAAGTTTGCCTAAAAAGGCATCCACTCGCTCTTCACTGCCAATATCAAAGGAGATCATGCCTCCAAAGCCTGATCCTTGAGATTTCGCAAGCTCATGTCCCGGATGGTTTGGAGAACCAGGGTAATATAACGTTTGAACAGCGGGATGCTGCTCAAGAAAGCTTGCGATTTTCCGCGCGTTTTGATCGATTGCTTCCATTCTGAGCCCAAGTGTTTTGATCCCTCTCATTAACAGCCATGAATCCTGAGGGCCGAGCACGCCGCCTGTTGAATTTTGCACAAAATGCAGCTCTTCTCCAAGCTCTTTCGAAGCTGTAATAACTAAACCGCCGACAACATCACTGTGTCCGCCGAGATATTTAGTCGCACTGTGAAGTACGATATCAGCGCCTAAAGTAAGCGGCTGCTGAAAATATGGTGTATTAAAGGTGTTGTCTACGATTAGAAGAACACCCGCTTTTTTCGCAATATCTGCCATCAGTGATAAATCGGTGATTTTGAGAAGCGGATTTGTCGGTGTCTCAATATAAATTGCCTTTGTATTGGGACGAATCGCTTTTTCGACTTCTTCTCTGCTGCTTGTGTCCACAAAAGTTGATTCAATGCCGAGACGGTTAAGCACCTTTGTCATCACTCGATATGTCCCGCCGTACACGTCATCAGTCAAAACAACATGGTCTCCGCTGTTAAACAGCATCATAACAGCTGTAATTGCAGCCATTCCTGAGCTGAACGCATAACCTGCTTCCCCGGCTTCGAGCTCTGTCACAAGCGTTTCCAGTGCAGTTCTTGTCGGGTTGGCCGTTCTTGAATATTCATAGCCGGTATGCTGGCCTGCTTTCGGCTGCTTGTACGTGCTCACTTGATATATCGGAACGGAAACAGCTCCTGTTTTCTCATCACCTGTGATCCCGCCATGTACCATCAATGTTTTTTTCTTCATATCAGATGCCTCCTTCGTATATATGTTTGCTGATATACCGATCACTGCTGTCTGGGAATACTGTGACAATATTTGTGCCGGCAGACGATTTTTTCGCTTCCTCCAATGCCGCATAAAGCGCTGCACCTGAAGAGCTTCCGATCAGCAGGCCCTCTTTTTCAGCCGCTTCTTTAACAAGTCTAAAAGCATTCTCATCTGTTACCGTATATATTGCATCAAAATGGCTTTCATCCATATAGTCAGGGATAAACTCCATGCCGATCCCTTCTGTTTTATGAGCATGAGGCTCTCCGCCGTTTAATATGGAGCCTTCAGGTTCGACAATTACTGTTTTGATTGCGGGATGTTTTTCTTTTAAGAAGGATGCTGTTCCCGCGAATGTGCCTCCTGATCCTGCCCCCGCGACAAATGTATGAATATTGCCGTCAAGCGCTTTCCATATTTCAGGTCCAAGAGTCTTATAGTAAGTCGATGGATTTACTTGGTTTTTAAATTGCAAAACACAATAGGAATTTTCAATTTCCTTCTCCAGCTGTATCGCTTTTTGAATGGCTCCCTGCATTCCGTCTTTACGCGGCGTATGCACGATTGACGCTCCTAGCGCCTGCATAATTTGCTGCTTTTCTTTGCTGAAATGTTCCGGAACACAGAAAATGGCTTTTAAACCATGTTTTCTGGCGTTAAGGGCAAGCCCGATACCTGTATTTCCGGCCGTTGCCTCTATAATGACTCCCCCGGGCTTCACTTTGCCTGAATCCAGGGCGTCACGAATCAGCATATCTCCCAGTCTGTCTTTTATGCTTCCGCCAGGGTTCATCATTTCCAGCTTGGCATATACAGCCACACCTTCAGGAATATCAAAATTCTCCAAGCGGAGAAGCGGTGTATTCCCAATCAGCTCGGTAATGTCCGTAATAACTGTCATATATGTCCTCCTCCTTGATAGAGGTTGTTTTAGGGAAAACGGAGGAGAACACTCCCCCCGTTTTAATGAATTCGTTTGATCACTTTTAACACAAGCTCTGTTGAGTGAACAGCGGCCTGCTCTAAAAATTGGTCAAATGATACATGTGATTCTTTTCCTGCGATATCAGATAATGCTCTGATCACAACAAACGGCGTTTTAAACTGGTGGCACACTTGAGCGACTGCCGCTGCCTCCATTTCAACCGCATACAGATCAGAAAATCTCGCACGCACCTCTTCTACTCGCTTCGGATCATTCATAAAGGAATCGCCTGTTGCGATCGTTCCTTTTGCAACTTGAATGCCGTCAAGCTCAGAAATTGCTTCTTCAGTAATGCTGATCAGCGTTTCATCTGCGGCGTAAGCAGCCGGAAGGCCTGGCACCTGTCCGTATTCATAATCAAAGGCCGTTACATCTACATCATGATGGCGAACGTCAGTAGAAATGACGACGTCTCCCACATTCAGTGTATGATGAAATCCGCCCGCTGAGCCTGTGTTAATCACATAATCAGGCTTGTAGCGATCAAGCAGAAGTGTCGTGCTGATCGCAGCATTCACTTTTCCGATTCCTGATTTTAAAAGAATGACTTCAGTTCCTTCATATTGGCCTGTTGTAAATTCACAGTGCGCGATCGTTTCTGTTTTTGCATTTTCCAGTTTGTTTCTTAGGATGGTTACTTCCTCTTCCATTGCTCCGATGACTGCTAGTTTCATCTATACACATTCCCTTCACTTTACCGTTTGATCGCCTCCATTATCCACACGAAGTCGTTTTGCTGAATGAATCGGACTGCAAAACCTTCAGCTGTAAACATCTCTTTCATCGTTTCCAATGTGGGATAATGCTCTGTCTTTAAATCATTCGCCAGCTGATAAAAGCCCTGAGAACGTGCTTTATCAATGGCTTGATTATACGCTTCCTCGTGTTCAAAGACAGTATCGGCAAACACTATTTTATCATGCATGTGAAGGTATTTGCCATATTGCTTTATTGCGGCTCGTTTTTCTTCGTCAGTCAAATGATGAAAAGCATATGAACTGACAATCGTGTCAGCCTGAAATGGCGGTTCAGGGAATGTCAGGAAGTCTCCGTCAACAATTTCCGCCCTGCCGCGGAGCTTGTCAGATGCTAACTTGCGCATCGCCGGAGACGGCTCGACTCCAAATACAGATTTCCCCGCTTCAAGCAGTTTCGCTGTCAAGTTGCCAGTCCCTGGCCCAAATTCTAATACACGAATCCCTGACCGGCTGACAATGGCATTCAAAATATCATCATAGCCTCTGAATGCCTCTTTATACTGAATATCAAAACCTTGAACTGTTTGATCGTAAGTTGCGGCCCAATCCTCAAAAAGAGGGATAAATTCACGTCCCATAGTTGTCACACTCCATATTTTATAATTCCTATAAGCATACTATGAATTAATGATGGAACAGTTCCTATCTTACCATATCTTCTTGAAAGTAGGTACTAAAACACTTTGTGTTTTTTATCGAGTCATATATTGCGCGTACAGTGTAAAAAGGCTTATACTTCATATGACTTGTAAAGGCGGAGGGGTCGAAAGATGAATTTTCAATTGGATCTGATTAAAGACAAAGTAGAATTTTTCGAAGCGGCATCATTGCAGGAGCTTGAAAAGAAAATCAACACACAAATTGAAAACAATAAAGCGATCATGCTGCGTGTGAAATCTGTCTCGCATCAAACTGCTGTGGCAGACGGAAAATTTTTTTACAGCGCCGTTGTTCATTTTGCAGCTGAGGTGTAAAACAAAAGCAGCCGAAAAATTCGGCTGCTTTTGTTTATTTTAATTTTTCTACTTTTATCGGCTTCCAGCCTTTTTCATCAACCCATGTAATCGTTACTTGATATTTCTCTCCGCTCGTTTTATCTAAAATCTTACCTTTGGCATCCTGAGGACTGCCGTTATTTCCGAGCCAGAGCACGGTCATGTTATCTGTTGAAACACCGGTTGCATATGATATGGCTTTCAGCATCTCAGCCCAGTCTTGTGAGCTTGAGTCATAAGTGGCGGCATGCTCGCCCTTCTGCTCAGTTCCGACTGCTTTCCAGTCAGGATTTTCATACGTTTTTTCCACATCACTTGATGAGCCGCCTTCTGTGACTTTTGCGTCTTTAAGCGGGTCATCTGAATTTGAGTCTGAGTCTGAATCAGAGTCATCACTTTTAGAAGAATCATCTTTTTTGGAATCTGAATCTGAGTCAGAAGATTTCTCAGAATCCTTTTCGCTGTCAGATGTATCTTTCTTACTGTCTTTTATATCCTCATCGGATTTCTTTTCCGTCTTTCCTGAAGCCGGAGATTCCTGTTTTTGCGCCGTTTCAGAATCCTTGCTGACATCTTTGCTAGAAGGGCTGTTAATGAAGAGATTGGCTGCTACTACAACAATTAGAATAGATACGATTGCGATTAAGATGTTAAGCACTAAATTAGCTTTCCTGCGCTTATCACGGTTTTCATAACGAGATTGATTATTGCTCAATAATTCTGCACTCCTTTATCCCTCTTGGCTCAGCATATATTTTATCATGTGCTGAGAAGTTGTTCTATTTCTGATTGATTTCAATTTCGTGTACTTTTTTAACAATATCATAAAACACCGAATTTGTCAGAGCCTTATCCCCCGGCGTATCCATGTGCAATACGACAAGCGCGTATTTCGGCTTATCCGCGGGAAAATACCCGGCAAACCATTTTTCATAAAGCGTTTCTTTATCTTTTGAAAGCTTGCCTGTCTGGGCCGTGCCTGACTTCCCTGCTACAGTATACGAAAGATCCTGAAACCTTCTGCCCGTTCCGGAAGGAGATTCCACCACCCGACACAGCATTTTTTGAAGCTGCTGTGCCGTATATTTGTCTATTGTTTCTCCTTTAAGCTTCTGATCTTTAAACTTGACGAGCGTTGTGCCGTTTTTGTATTCAATCTGCTCTGCGATTTTCACCTGACGCTTTTCACCGCCGCGGGCGATTGTCGCCATCATATTAGCTACCTCAAGCGGCGTTACCTTTACATTTTTCTGCCCGATCGCTGTTTGCGCAATTGCTTTTTTGACTGATTTGTCTTTTTCATCCCCCCAAATCACGCCGCTTTTTTCATTATAGAATTGGCGGAAATCTGACTCGTGGTACAGTTTTCCTTCCCAGCCTGCCCGATCTGTAAGGGACAGCTTTTCTGACATGTCTTCAATGACGGAATGGTCTTTCTTCATTAATTGTTCGGCAAGACTTGTAAACGTGTAATTGCAGCTTTGCGCGAAACTTTCTTCAAAGGACAGGGTTCCTTTGTCGTCTCCCGGTTCGCCGTACAGGTTTAAATTACAATTAAAGGTTTGACTCGGCTTTACGGCGTTATGCTCAATCGCAGCTGCAGCAATTACAGTTTTAAAAACGGAGCCGGGATAGATTGGCGTCAGCATGTAATTTTGAAGCGTGTTTTGTCTGGACACATCGGCATCCGGTTTGCTTACGATGCCCAACACACTGCTCTTTTCGATGTCCAGCAGCACCGCTCCTCCTTTTTTCAGCCCCTGATCATCTAGTATGCCTTCTATCGCTTTTTGAATGCTTTGATCAATCGTTGTTTTGACTTGGAGCGGATAAAATGAGTTGGCCTCAGCTGTATATTTGACGTCCATGCCAAACAAAGGGTTTCCTTTTCCGTCCACATGATACAAAAGCTTCGTGTCCTGTTCCGGAAGCAAAAACTCATCAAATGTCCGTTCTAAACCAGTTGTGCCGATTTTCGTTTTAATCGGCAGGTTTTCCTTTTCAGGATACTTATTGCGGAGAAGCGCTGGATCTTGATTGGTTGTGCCTATCGTATGCGAGGCAAGACTGGGCTTGTCTTCATTCTCCATATATACGCCGTAAATGCCAGGATATTTCAAAGAATTGATTTTTGTGATAGATTCCTTCGAAAGTGTTTTGATTTTCTTTTGATGTAAAATAACTGGTTTTTTCGATTTTGCAAGAGTCTGATGCAAATCATCTTCAGACATGCCGAGAATCTCTGCGACTTTTTTAATCGGCCAGTCCTGTGTTAACAGAAAAGGGAACAAAACAACCGCAGGCTCGCTTGTCCCAGTCAGCGCTTGGCCGTTTCGATCTAAAAACGATCCTCTGCCGTCAGAAATGAGCACTTCCTCCGTTCGCTGATTAACACTTTCCTGTATTAAATTAATTTTCTTTTTTGAAAATGATTCTGTGAAAAACAGCTGGATTTCCGCGAGCCTCAGCAAAAGCAGAAAAAACACGATTAAAAAAGCCAGAACAGCCAGCTTCATTCGTTTCGATAACTTCATAAAAAAACACCTCACCCACATTGTGGACGAGGTGTTTCTTTGCTAAACGGATATTATGAAATTTTCACAATTTTCACGAGCATTTCTCCGCCCGGTGTCTGAACTGTGACTTCATCATCTACTTTTTTGCCAAGCAGGCTTTTAGCGATCGGCGAGTCGTTTGAAATTTTCCCTTCAAACGGATCAGCTTCAGCGCTTCCGACGATTGTATAAGATTCTTCATCACCATCAGGCAGTTCGACGAAAGTGACGGTTTTGCCTAAACCGACAACGTTAGAGCCGCCGTCATCTTCAATGATTTTCGCATTGCGGATCATATTCTCAAGAGTCGTTACACGGCCCTCTACGAATGCCTGCTCTTCTTTCGCTGAGTCGTATTCAGAGTTTTCGGAAAGATCCCCGAAACTTCTCGCGATTTTGATGCGCTCTACTACTTCTTTTCGTTTAACCGTTTTCAAATATTCTAATTCTTGTTCAAGTTTTTGTTTTCCTTCTACAGTCATAGGAAAAACTTTCTCTTGTGCCATGTCCCTTCACTCCTTCTGGTTGTCCCTCAACATCTTCGATTATGTATGAGAGCATAAACTAAAATACAAGAATGAGAACACAGGGCAGTCCTCGTTCTTCTCTCCCATATTGGTACTGTTTATCTTAAACTGAATCTTGTGGTTCTGCAAATATTTCGCGTTTATAAACAGGGAAAGAAGGGAATTTATACATCCCCTTCCTGCCTATACATAATATGGTCAGAGTTATTTATGTCTATGCTATGGTATTACAAAATCGCGTTTTGTTCAAGAATGGTTTGAATTTTTGTGACCATCAGATCAATTGCAACGTGATTTTGTCCGCCTTCCGGGATAATAATATCAGCGTATCGCTTTGTCGGCTCAACGAATTGATTGTGCATCGGGCGGACAACAGACACATATTGTTCAATGACAGAATCAATAGAGCGTCCGCGCTCATTAATATCTCTCATAATCCGTCTGATGATGCGCAAGTCTGCGTCTGTGTCAACGTAAAGCTTGATATCCATCAGGTCGCGCAGCCTTTTATCTTCAAGAACAAGAATGCCTTCAAGAATAATCACGTCTTTCGGCTCTACGTGAACCGTTTCTTCTGACCGTGTGTGAAGCTTATAATCGTAAATCGGCTTTTCAATCGGACGATAATTCAAAAGGTCTTGAATATGCTCGATTAAATAGTCATTATCAAACGCAAGCGGATGATCATAGTTTGTATTCAGCCTTTCTTCAAATGGAAGATGGCTTTGGTCTTTATAATAGAGGTCTTGCTGGATCATTAAAATCGAGTGCCCTTTGAATTGTTCATAAATTGAACGTGTTACACTCGTTTTTCCTGAACCGGAACCTCCTGCGATTCCAATGACTACTGGACTCTTACCCATGGGTGATTACTTCCCCTTTCTCATCATGTTGCTCGGATAAATCTTTTTGTCTAATTTGAATTTGACAATTTGCAGGGGATGGCGGGCAGCGTCTAGCTCATTTCCGTCTTCGTCCCAAATGGTTTCAATCGTATGTGTAAAGTTTTCGATTTCCGGACCGAAAAATTCTACTTCGTCGCCTTTTTTGAAGAAATTGCGCTGCTGAAGAGTGACCATTTGTGTATCCTCATCATAATTCAGCACTAAGCCGGCAAAATCAAATGTTGTTTTTTTGCCGTGTTCGCCAAACATTTGCTCTTCATAGCCTGGTGTTCCTTCGAAGAAAGCTGTCGCAGTGTCACGGTTGGCGCATTTATCAAGCTCTTCCAGCCATTCTTTTTGAATCACAAAGTTATCAGGATCAGCGCAATAAGCGTCAATCACTTTACGGTATACGCTGACAACTGTCGCTACGTAGTGAATGGATTTCATCCGTCCTTCAATCTTTAAGCTGTCGATGCCCATTTCAATCATTTTCGGAATCGACTCAATCAGCTTCAAGTCTTTCGGACTCATTGCAAACGGAGCGTCTTCTTCACTGTATAAAGCAACGGCATTGGCACCTTCGGTTTGATATAAATCATAATCCCAGCGGCATGACTGGCAGCAGCCTCCGCGGTTGGAATCGCGGGCTGTCATGTGATTGCTCAGGACACAGCGGCCGGAGTATGCAATACACATTGCACCGTGAATAAAGGATTCGATTTCGATATCTACTTTTTCTTTCATTTCTCTGATTTCGAGCGCACTTGTCTCACGGGCTAACACCACACGGTCAAGCCCTTCTTCCTTCCAGAACTGAACAGCCTTCCAGTTGGAGAGAGATTGCTGCGTGCTCAAGTGAACCTCAACATGAGGCGCTACTCTGCGGCATGTTTCGATAATAAGCGGATCTGCCACAATGATGCCGGCAACATTGGCGTCACCAAGAGCTTTTAAATAATCTTCAAGCCCGTCAATATTCTCATTATGGGCAAAAATGTTTGTCGTGACGTAAATTTTCGCGCCGTATTTTTTCGCAAATTCCACGCCCTCTGCGATTTCTTCAATCGTAAAGTTATCCGCATTCGAACGAAGCCCGTATTCCTGCCCTCCGATAAAGACGGCATCCGCTCCGTAATGCACAGCAATTTTCAGCTTTTCAAGATTCCCCGCAGGCGCGAGAAGCTCTGGCTTTTTCGTAATCACACGCTTAGCATCCACTATTTTAGAAATCTTATCATTTACGGCAGTCATAGCGTAACCTCCTTTTCATTAATAAACCGTTTCTTTAAAGAAGAACCCGGTATCTATTTTTCTGTTTACTGGCTGAATGTTTTCAATACGTTCGATCCAGTCTTCTTTTTTCACTTCGTAATCGTCACGGTTTTCCGCACACAGATCAATCGCTTCTCTGTACATGCTGGTGACTTCCACTAAGTATTCAGATGATTTCAGAACACCGTCGATTTTGAAAGAATCGACTCCCGCATCTATCAGCTCTTCAAGTTCATCAATGATGCACACATCGTTTGGGCTCATGATATGTGTGCCGTTTTCATCTTCGAAAATCGGATATTTATTATGGCGTTCCTTATCATGCAGGAACATGCCGGATTCTTTTTTCTTTCTTTCAATGTCCATGACTTTACCTTGGTATTCGAAATAGTTTCCGATCAAGGAACGTTTCGACTGGAACATGCAGGTCATTCCATGCACCTGAACTTCAATTTCAACTTCTGCGTTTTCTTTGATCTCGACAATGCTGTCCATATTTAATTCTCTGGCAAGCACAGATCGAGCTGCGCCTTTACGTCCCCAGTAGTTGCATGTATAATAGTTGGTTCCTGTCGTTTCTGTGCTCCAATGAAGCTTCATATCCGGCGCTGATTCACGTGCCGCCATAAGAACGGCAGGATCGCCGAATACAGCCGCATCAACGCCCGTTTCCGCTAAGAAAGCGAGATAATCGCCAAGTTCTCCCACTTTATCATTATGAAAAATTCCGTTTACGGCAACGTATACTTTTGCTCCTTCGTTGTGGGCAATGTCTACGGCTTTCGTTACATCCTCACGGGAAAATTCCCCCGCTAATCTAAGACCGTATCTCTGTTCCCCAACTAAAAACGCAGTTGCTCCCGCCTGAATCAGCGGCAAAATGTCTGCCGTACTTGTCGGTGTGACTAAGAGCTCTGGTTTTTTCATGACGTTCACCTCTTCTTTTTACTGATCGCAAGCCCGTCCCCAACAGGGATAATCGCAGTTTGATAATCCGGATGATTCATCAGCCAATGATTATACTCATCGATTTTTGATACCAGCCTGCGTCTTCTTTTTGGTTCTATTTTGCTGTAATCCTCTGCCACCAAACCTTTAAACAGCACGTTGTCTGTTAAAATCACCCCGTCTGGCGAAAGCATCGGTTCATATAAGTGAAAAAAGTTTTGATATTGACCTTTAGCAGCATCAATGAAAATCACATCATATGGCGCTGTGACATGAACGGCTTCTGCTAATTCGAGCGCGTCCCCGTAAAACACATGGATTCGGTCATCAAGCTGAAAATCCTTTATGTTATTAACAGCTTCCTCATGGCGTGTCTCATTGCGTTCAATCGTATATATTTCTGCAGACGGCAGTGCCAGCGCCATTCGAATGGCCGAGTAACCGATAGCCGTTCCGATCTCCAGTATTTTCTTCGCCTGTTTGACAGACAAAATTTGAAGCAGCACTTCTATGCCCGCTTTTTCCATAATCGGAACATGATGTTCTTCCGCATATGCTTCCAGTTTCCTCACGTTATCCGGCTGAGGCTTCAATAATGCTTCTATATAGTCATTTATTTGTTCATAGCGGTCTGTCACAACAAACAGCCTCCCGTTCTAAAAAGGAGTGCCCCAGTCTTTGACACAGGACACTCTCTGAGCACAACTTGTATACGTTAGTAAACAACCCGATATATTTTATCATAAAACCTTGCGGAATGCGAATAAAAGGAGAGCTTTTGCTCTCCTTTTATTTCTGATTTTTTGCCGAAATATATTTTTCTTTTGCTTTATTATGTTCTTTTAATGTTTTCGTAAATACGACCTCACCGTTTGATTTTGCTAAAAAGTACAGATAGTCCGTTTTATCCGGATGAAGCGCCGCTTCCCATGACGACATTCCGGCATTGGCAATCGGTCCTGGCGGCAGGCCGGTGTTTTTATACGTATTGTACGGCGAATCGATTTCAAGGTCTTTATAAAGCACCCGGTCTTTATGTTTTCCAGCCGCGTACAAGACGGTCGGATCGGTCTGAAGCGGCATCTTCTTTTTCAGCCTGTTATAAAAGACGCTAGAAATTTTATGGCGATCGGCTTTTTCAGTCGCTTCCTCTTCGATCAATGAAGCCACCGTCAGCAGCTTATGCACAGAAAGCTTTTCTTTCTTCATTTCTGTTTTGTATGTTTTCACATAAGAATCTGTCTGTTTCATCATCTCAGTTATGATGTTCTCAAGCGACGTATCCGGATCGTTGAATGGATATGTAGCCGGGAATAGGTATCCTTCCAGCGGATGCTTTATATTCTTCTGAAAAACATCGTTTGTAACGGTGTCCGGAAATTCCTTTTTCAGCTGATTGATAAACGTTTTATCGTCCAGCTTTGCCATGACCTGTTTTTTTGAGTATTTCGTTTCCTCCGCAATGGCGTCGGCGATCTGTGTCAGCTGTTTCCCCTCAGGCACGGTGATTTGAAAGGCGTAGTTTGTTGCTCCGCTTGTCAGCTTCTTGATAATGGCATCCAGATCCATTCCTTTGTTCAGATGGTAGTACCCGGCTTGGAATCCAGAAGCTTTTTTATATTTCACATAGTACTGAAATGCCTTTTCACTTTTTATGACATTGTTTTCCTTCAAAATCGATGCGATCGCAGATACAGACGATCCGCTCGGAATGTTAATATTAACTGTCGTTTTATTGTTTTTTTCAACAGGTTCCAGCAGTGATTTCCCATATAAAAATGCTCCGCCTATGATGAGAAGCAGCACAATAATGGAAGACAGTACAATTCTTTTTTTATTTAAAAATGATTTTTTTTGCTGATTAATATACATAAGGTCTCCTCCCATCAGCTTTTATACTACATGATTCATGCTGTTTCGGCAATTTATTACAAAAAAAGTCTCTTTATAAGCAGAAAAAAAGCCGGAGCAGTATAGGCTCCGGCTTTTGGCGCGGTTTTTACTCTTCGTCTTCTTCCGCTAAAAACGTGTTTAATGTCTCTTCGATCATATCCCATTCTTCATCGGTTTCGATCGGGAATAGTTCACCGTCTTCACCATCTTCGTTTGGCGTAAAGCTGGAAGCAAGAATTTCTACTTCTTCGTCATTCTTTGTTTCAATTGGGTAGTACAACACATAAGATTTGCCAAACTCTTCGTTTTCAAATGTAAACAGCACTTCGCAAAGCTGTTCATTTCCTTGATCGTCAACAATTGTAATATTTTTTTCGCCGTGTTCCATTATATTCACCTCTGGCTTTAATTTAAGCTGTCAAGATATCCTTGCAGAATCATAACAGCCGCCATTTTATCAATGACTTTTTTTCGTTTCTGCCTGCTGACATCAGCGGCAATCAGCATTTTTTCAGCCGCCATTGTGGTAAGACGCTCGTCCCACAGCACAACAGGAACATTGTACGTGTTTTCAAGCACTTTCGCAAATGTTTGGCTGGCTTCACCTCTCGGGCCGACTGTTCCATTCATGTTTTTAGGAAAGCCAAGCACGATCTTATCTATAGTATAGTCTTTTGTCAGTTCAGATAAACGGGGTAATCCGTAATCGCCCTCTGCTTCATTTATCTTTATGGTCTCAATGCCTTGAGCAGTCCAGCCCATTTCATCGCTCAGAGCAACACCGAGTGTTTTGGTTCCTAAATCGAGCCCTAATATTCTCATTGTTTATTTACGCCTCTTTATGCTGTTCTAAATAAGACTTCACCAATTCCTCGATTAATTCGTCTCTTTCAAGTTTGCGAATTAAATTGCGAGCGTCACGATGCCTAGGAATATAAGCGGGATCACCTGACAGCAAGTATCCGACAATCTGATTGATTGGATTGTAGCCCTTTTCCTGAAGCGCGTCATACACAGTAATCAGCACCTCATTTACGTTAGTCTCGGCAGAATCATCGGAGAAATTAAATTTCATCGTTTTATCAAACGAGCTCACCGTTTTGCACCTCTTTCCCAAATTCGCAGGCAAAGTTCAGCCTGGGGTCCTAATCTTACCATCATTCTACACTACATGGGCAAATTATAAAACGGATTTCACCCAATCTTCTACAGAAGCCAATGCTTCTTCTAATTTTTCCGGCTGCTTGCCGCCCGCCTGTGCCATGTCCGGACGGCCTCCGCCGCCTCCGCCGCAAACTTCCGCGGCTTGTTTGACAAGCTTGCCGGCATGAAGGCCTTTCTCAATCAGATCCTTTGTAACACCGGCAGAAATATTGACTTTATCATTTTGTACAGCGCCAAGCACGATGACCGCAGAGCCGATTTTTGCTTTCAGTTCATCAACCATTGTGCGGAGATGGTTCATGTCTTTGGCGTTTACCTTTTCCGCAAGCACGCTGACACCATCAACTTCTTTTACTTTTGATAGAATGGCGCCTGCTTCAACGTTGCCTAGTTTCGCCAGAAGAGATTCATTTTCTCTTTGCGCTTCCTTCAGCTCAGCCTGCAGCGCAGCAACGCGCTTCGGCACCTCTTTGATATTTGTTTTCAGTTCGTCGGCAGTCTGCTTCAAAACTGAGATCTGACTGTTCATTTCCACGTAAGCGCCTTGTCCTGTTACAGCTTCAATCCGTCTAGTGCCCGCTCCGATTCCAGACTCAGATACGATTTTAAACAAGCCGATTTCCGCTGTGTTGCTGACATGGCATCCGCCGCAAAGCTCAAGGCTGTAATCTCCGACTTGAACAACCCTTACAATATCACCGTATTTTTCTCCGAACAGAGCCATAGCTCCCATTTCTTTTGCTTCAGCGATCGGTTTCAGATCAATGCTGACCGGGATGCTTGCCCAAATCTTTTCGTTTACAATGACTTCAATTCGTTCGAGCTCTTCTTTTGTCACTTGTCCGAAGTGTGAGAAGTCAAAACGAAGGCGGTTTTCATTCACAAGAGAGCCCGCCTGATTGACGTGCGTTCCAAGAACATCCTTCAAGGCCTGGTGCAATAAGTGCGTTGCCGTATGGTTTTTAATCACGCCGCTTCTCATATGATCTTCAACCTCAGCTGTTACATGCATGCCTTTTTGAACGCTTCCGCTCTCGACAACGCCTTCATGCACATGCTGGCCGTTCGGCGCTTTTTGCACATCTTTCACTTTTACCACTGCCTGCTCGCTGCGCAAAAAGCCTTTGTCGCCGATTTGACCGCCGCTTTCCGCATAGAAAGGTGTTTCGTCAAGAATGATCTGTACAGTTTCGCCTTCATGCGCTTCTTCAATTAACCGGCCGTCCTGCAGAAGCACAATCACATTGGCATCAGCCTTTGTTTGGGAGTAGCCGACAAATGTGCTTTCTTCTGTTACGTCGCGTAATGCGCCGCCCTGCACCTGCATGCTGCCGACATCCTGACGTGCATTTCTGGCCCGCTCGCGCTGCTGGTTCATTTCTTCTTCAAAGCCTTTATGGTCAACTGTCATGTTCTCGTCTTCCGCATATTCTTCAGTCAGTTCAACCGGGAATCCGTAGGTGTCGTAAAGTTTAAAGACATCCGCACCTGAAATGACGCTGCTGCCCTTATCTTTTTCCTTTTTGATCATTTCTGACAAGATGGCAAGTCCTTCATTCAATGTTTCGTGGAAGCGTTCTTCCTCCGTTTTTATGACCTTTGAGATGAATTCTTCCTTCTCTTTTACTTCAGGGTAGAAAGCAGCCATGATCTCAGCAACAACCGGCACAAGATCGTACATGAACGGACGGTTGATGTTGATCGTTTTGGCATAACGCACAGCGCGGCGCAATAAACGTCTTAATACATAGCCGCGTCCTTCATTTGACGGAAGCGCCCCGTCACTGACAGCAAAAGCAACCGTTCTGATGTGGTCGGCGATGACTTTAAATGCAGTGTCTTTTACATGATCTTGGCCGTAAGCTTCACCGGAAATCGTTTCTGTCGCTTTGATGATTGGGACAAACAAATCAGTATCAAAGTTTGTCGGGACATTTTGAATGACAGATACCATTCTTTCAAGCCCCATCCCTGTATCGATGTTTTTCTTCGGAAGCGGCGTATACGTGCCGTCCGGATTATGGTTGAACTCAGAGAATACAAGGTTCCATACTTCAAGATAGCGGTCATTTTCTCCCCCAGGATAAAGTTCCGGATCGTCAGGATCGTTCCCGTACGCTTCACCGCGGTCGTAGAAAATTTCTGTGTTCGGTCCGCTCGGCCCTTCGCCGATGTCCCAGAAGTTCCCTTCGAGGCGAATAATTCTTTCTTCGGGAACACCGATTTTTTTCGCCCAAAACTCATACGCTTCTTCATCTTCCGGATGAACTGTAACAGAAAGAAGCTCTTCGTCAAAACCAATCCACTTGTCACTCGTTAAAAATTCCCAAGCCCATGTGATCGCTTCTTCTTTAAAATAATCGCCGATGGAAAAGTTTCCGAGCATTTCAAAGAATGTGTGATGGCGCGCGGTTTTACCCACATTTTCAATATCGTTTGTTCTGATTGCTTTTTGAGCGTTTACGATTCTTGGATTTTCCGGCACAACGCGGCCGTCAAAATATTTTTTCAGCGTCGCAACACCGCTGTTGATCCAAAGCAGTGAAGGATCTTCATGAGGCACTAATGACGCGCTCGGCTCTACAGCATGTCCTTTTTCCTTAAAGAAATCCAAAAACATTTGACGCACTTCAGCAGAAGTTAAGTGTTTCATTGTATTTCCTCCTCTATAAAAATCGAAATTCTCTTCAGTGACAGCAAAAAAGCCCTCCCCCTATGCAAACACACGTTTACACAGGGACGAGAGCTGTCTCGCGGTACCACCCTGATTACGGGCCTTATGATTCGCCCGTCACCTTTCATCCAATAACGCAGGATGTGCGGCAGAGATTAACTGCACTCAGGATTAGCTTCCTCCGATCTTCTGATAAAGCTCCTTTCAGCTTACGGAGCTTCTCTCTTTAACAGGGCTTCGGCGTACTCAGATCCGTCACTCGAGATTCGTATGTATTCTACGAGAAATTATAGACAAGCGGCACGCCAATGTCAATGCTCCGTCCGCATCCGCAGAAAATGGATCATCATTACTTTTAAAACAGCCGCAGCAGGCACTGCCAGTATCATGCCGACAATCCCCGCCAGCTCACCTCCGGCAAGAAGCGCAAGCATGATCACTACCGGGTGCATCTTGAGGCTTCTGCCGACAATAAACGGACTAAGGACATTTCCTTCCAAAAATTGAAGTACAAACACCGTAATGACAACGACAAGAACGGCCTTCACAGAAATCGTCATCGCAATCAAAAGCGCAGGAACAGCGCCGATAAAGGGACCGAAGTACGGGATGACATTCGTAATACCCGAGATAAGACCCAGTATCAGCGGATACGGAAGGCCAAATATCCAAAATGTAATACCGGCTACGGCTCCGAGAATCAAGCAGACAAGCAGCTGGCCGCGAATGTAATCACCGAGAGAATCATCTACATCAAGCAAAAAAGCGCTGCCCCGCTTCCTCCAAGACTTCGGCGTCAAATACCACACCGTTTTTTTCATCAATTCGATGTCCTTAACCATATAAAACACGAGAAAAGGGATCGTTGCCGCAATTAAGAAATAGTCGAGCACTTTACGGATTCCGCTGATTGCCCCTTCGATTGTGCCGGCGAAAAACGCCTCTGTCTGCCTAATCATTTTGTCTATACGATGATGCATGCCGTCCGGCCAATCATCTGTATGGTTATGCACGTGAAGAAGGAGCCCATTGTACGTCTCGGCAAACATAGGTATATTTTCTGACAAATCCGTCAGCTGCACGATTAGAACAGGCACACCTTTATATAATGCCCAGCCCAGTCCGCCAAAAAAAAGAACGTAAATCACCAAAATGCTTAAAGTCCTCGGCAGACCTTTGTCATGAAGCCACTCAGTGACCGGAAGTAATAAATAAGAAATAAAAATAGAAATGATCAAGGGAATAAAGATCGATTTTATGACGAGCCACAGGGGAGACCATAACATATCTAGCATACAAAAGACATAGACTGTTAACAGGACCAATAAACAAATGGCCACCCATAACAAAAGCTGCACCGGTTTCTGGAGCATCTGCTTTCACCTCTTCTATATCTTTTGAGGATTATAGGGAATTATTCTCTTATGTTTTCTTTACACAGGCAAATAGAATGGATATTTTCCCACGCTGAATTTTCAGAAAAGTTTGACCTTTCTGCACTAAGGTATGCATCATATCGTGTTGTTACTTTCCTCAACCTTGTAAGTTAGTTACATTTACACATAATTATTGAAGTTTCTGTTAGGAGGATTGCGATGATCTCATTTCAAAATGTAAACAAGCATTACGGAGATTTTCATGTGCTAAAGCAGATTAACCTGCAAATCGAAAAAGGTGAAGTCGTCGTCATTATCGGCCCATCCGGTTCCGGAAAAAGCACTTTGCTCAGATGCATCAACAGGCTGGAGACGATTAACGAAGGAAATCTTACCGTAAACGGCACAGTTATTAATGACAGAAAAACTGACATTAATCACGTACGGCGAAATATCGGAATGGTGTTTCAGCACTTTCATTTATATCCTCATAAAACCGTGCTGCAAAATATTATGCTGGCGCCCGTAAAAGTACTCGGACAATCCGCTGAACAAGCGAAGGAAACTGCGCTGTATTACCTTAAAAAAGTCGGAATCCCTGAGAAAGCAAACGCCTATCCTTCCCAGCTTTCCGGCGGGCAGCAGCAGCGTGTGGCTATTGCCCGGGGACTGGCGATGAAGCCGGAGGTCATGCTGTTTGACGAGCCGACATCGGCGCTCGATCCGGAAATGATCGGTGAAGTGCTTGATGTGATGAAGAACCTCGCCAAAGAAGGCATGACAATGGTTGTCGTGACGCATGAAATGGGGTTTGCGAGAGAAGTGGCGGATCGTATTGTCTTTATTGATGAAGGAAACATTCTGGAGGAAGCAGCACCGGCTGAGTTTTACGCAAACCCGAAGGAAGAACGGGCACGCCTATTCTTGAGCCGTATTTTAAATCATTAAAAAGAGAAATGGGGGCGTTTGTATGAAAAGGATTTTATCGTTAGCATTGATTTCTTTAATCGCTGTTGTCATGCTTGCTGCATGCGGAAGCAAGGGGTCAAACGGAGAAAGCGCAAAGGTTAGCAAAAAAGATACATTAGCTGCCATTAAAGATCAAGACAAAATGGTTTTCGGTGTTAAAACCGACACCAGGCTGTTCGGCCTGAAAAACCCAAGCTCAGGTGATATCGAGGGATTTGACATCGACATTGCCAAACAAATCGCTAAAGATATTTTAGGACACGAAAACAAAGCTGAATTTAAAGAAGTCACATCAAAAACAAGGATTCCGATGCTTCAAAACGGAGATATCGACGCCATTGTCGCAACGATGACGATCACTGATGAACGAAAAAAGGAAGTTGACTTTTCCGATGTCTATTTTGAAGCAGGCCAATCACTTCTCGTGAAAAAAGGCAGCAAGATCAAAAGTATTGAGGACCTTGGCAAAGGCTCGAAAGTTCTCGCTGTAAAAGGCTCCACTTCCTCTCAAAACATACGCGAAAAGGCGCCTGATGCGAGTGTATTAGAGTTCGAAAACTACACCGAAGCCTTTACAGCGCTGAAATCCGGTCAAGGCGATGCTCTCACAACGGATAATGCTATTTTATACGGAATGGCTGACGAGAATAAAAATTATCAATTAACAGGAGAACCATTCACGGATGAGCCATATGGAATTGCCGTAAAAAAAGGACAATCGGCTCTCGCAAAAGAAATTAACGCTTCTCTCGAAAAGATGAAATCGGACGGTAGATATGACGAGATTTATAAAAAATGGATTAAAGAAGAACCAGCTGAATAACGAACATCCCGGGGTGAGCAGGCGATGCTCATCCCGATTTTATAAGGAGAGTGAATAAAGCATATGAATGTGTCTATTCTATTCGATAACTTCGACATGTATATGGACGGTTTTTACCACACGCTGCTCGCAAGCCTGATCGCGCTGGCCGGCAGCTTTGCGCTTGGCGTTCTTGTCGCGGTGATGAGAATAACAGTATTTAAGCCCTTGCAATGGCTCGGGACGGCTTATGTCGAATTTATCCGCAATATCCCTTTGCTTTTGATCACATTTGTCTTTTACTTTGGACTTCCAAATGCGGGTCTGAGGCTGGATGGATTCCAAGCGGGAACCGTTGCGCTCACAATTTATACGTCTGCTTTTATCGCAGAAGCCATCAGAGCCGGCATCCAGTCTGTTTCAAAAGGGCAAATGGAAGCAGCAAGATCGTCAGGCTTTACCTACAGCCAGGCAATGGTATATATCATTTTGCCCCAGGCGATCAAAATTGTGATCCCCCCCTTGGGCAATCAATTTTTAAATTTGGTCAAAAACTCGTCTATTCTCGGGGTTGTTGCCGGATTGGATCTCATGTATCAGGCGGATTTGGTGTCATCAAGCACGCTCGTCGTTTTTGATGTCTATATCTTTGTGGCACTCTTTTACTTAGTGCTGACGATACCGCTTAGTATCGGTGTTAACTATTTGGAAAAACGGCTGGAAAGAAGCTATTGATAAGGAGTGAAAACCATTGGATTTCATCGGAGCTTATTCATCTGAACATTTAGCTTTTTTATGGGACGGCTTTCTCGTCACACTGTACGTTGCATTTATTTCTATCATTCTGAGCTTTATTTTCGGGTTGATCGCAGGTACTCTCCGTTATGCGAAAATCCCTATTCTTTCTCAACTGATTGCCGTTCTCGTTGAAACGATCAGAAATCTTCCCTTATTATTAATTATTTTCTTTACGTTTTTCGCCCTGCCGGAAATCGGGATCAAACTTGAAATTACAGCTGCCGCTATTACAGCCTTAACAATCTTTGAATCCGCCATGCTTTCTGAAATCATACGGAGCGGCCTGAATTCAGTTGACAAAGGGCAAATTGAGGCGGCGCGTTCCTCCGGTCTTAGCTATACACAGTCACTTTTCTCTATTGTGATGCCTCAGGCGCTTCGCCGGATGGTTCCGCCGATCGTAAGCCAGTTTATTTCTTTATTAAAGGATACATCGCTAGCTGTTGTCATTGCCCTGCCTGAGCTTATTCATAACGCGCAGATTTTAAACGGGCAAAGCGCTGACGGCAGTTATTTTTTCCCGATTTTTCTGCTGGCGGCATTGATGTATTTTGCAGTCAATTACAGTCTTTCACTTGCAGCCAGACGCCTAGAGGCACGCCAGACATAAAAAGGATACTCTAAAGAGAGTATCCTCAGCTTGTAGAGAAAACGATGTTTTTTCTACAAGCTTTTTTGTTTTATACAGT
>NZ_JAJHVY010000009.1:0-24112 GCF_020861455.1 Bacillus sp. AF23 | reverse complement strand
TTTAATCAAACAGTTACGGGAAATCTGTGCACCCCCCTTTTGTAATGAATAATGAGATTGTAATTACAAAAGGGGGGTGCATACACCCCTCTTTAATACGTTTCAATATATACGGTGTCAGAATCCACAACGGTAACTTCTTTCACGATAAAGTTAACAATTGTTTTTTTATCTTCAAGAGTTAAGTTTTCTGCACCGATTGATTGAAAATAGTCGATAGCTCTTTTTAGAGCATTTTCACTTGAACTTGTATCATCCAGGACTTTCATTTTTGATTGAATTTCGTTACACTTTTCAGTAAGCTGGTTTTGCTTTTTTTGTAGCTCAATAATTTGTGCTTTGATTTCATCTATATCTAAATCATCGTCATCGCTTAGGCTGATTAGCGTTAAAAGACGCTTGCGGCCTTTTTTTGTTTTCTCTATCTCTTTTTGAATAAGTTCTAATTCATCAGACAGGTGATTGGATTGCTCAATCTCTTTATAAGAAGCATACTTTTGAGGATTTGTGATGAATTTAAAAATTTCACCCCATACATGCCGGTTCAATTTATTCTCCGACATTTCTTTTCCGCAGCCGCGGTCCTTTGCTCCAGAATAATTTTTCCGGCAAGTATACACATAGTAGTCTTTACCATGTGATTTTCTTTTCTTCCCTGTCATGGTATTTCCGCATTTCCCGCATCTAACCAAACCCGATAACAAATAATTGTGGGGACTGATACTCAAGTGCTTTCTTTTGCTTTGGCCTAAGAGTTCTTGAGCATAATCCCATTGTTCAGCTGGAACAATTGCTGGAATTGCCACAGTGATTTGCTCTTCTTCAGGCCTTATTTTAATTATTGATTTATTCCCTGCCTGTTTTGAAACATAGGAACCCTCAGTGTCATATTTATACTGCCTGTGTTCACCCTTATAAGAAGAGTTCATTAATATCTGTCGAACAACCTGCCTGTGCCATACTTTAGCACCTTTTTTTGTTTTAACCCCCATTTGAGTTAAATGTAGAGCAATACCATTTACTCTGCCGAAAAAAGGGCTTTTATGATCGGTGAAATAGTTAAAAATCATCCGAATGATTTTTGCTTCCTCTTCAAATATCTCAAGAGTTCTTTTCTCTTTAACAAATTTATAGCCATATAGTTTAGAATCTTTAATAATCATGCCTTTTTTCATTTTTTGAAATCGACCACTTGATGTCCGTTCTTTGATTTTGGCTTTTTCAAATTCTGAGATTGCTCCACGCATAGCGAAAAATAATTGACCTTCTGGAGAATTAGCGTACTCACCATTTACAAAAATCAAGGGTATGTTTCGCTTTCGCAATTCATCATCAATGATAAGCTGATTCATTAACTTCCGAGAAAGACGGTCAGGATCGTAGCAGATGACTTGACTAATAAGTCCCTTGCTTGCATCGTCCCTCAAGCGATTCAAAGCCGGACGTTCTAAAAGCTCACCAGAAAATCCTTCATCGGCATACTTCAGCACATCCTTAGTCCCTGCTTTCTTTATACAGGCCTCGATCTGGCTGTCGATGCTCGATCCCTTGATCGCTTGTTCCTCGGTCGATACCCTTACATATATTGCTATCACCCTGGATCTCCTTTCTATAAAGTTTTATTAAATAATGATAGCAATCGTTAATGCATTTGTCAGCTTGCGGTCCCTCGATGATTATTACCTTCATAAAATGCATCACCCCTTGGGTAATGCTATGTAATAAGTGTTTGTCCTAATGAGGTGATTTTCAATGAGTATGAAAAAAGAAAAAACTAGTTACAGATCAGTAACTAGTTTTCACCTTAAAAGATTTAAATGTTTGGTTTCACCATATCTTCTGGTTTAACCATCTCATCAAATTGTTCTTCCGTTAGCAATTTAAGTTGCACAGCAGCCACTTTAAACAAAAAAGAACCAATATGGTTGTTTGGTATCTTTTTATTTGTACAAGGCCCTCAATAAATAGATGCTTATCATCAATTACAAAAACCTTTTATTGAAGCACTGAATTAGTTGTAAAGATAGCACTATAGTCCCCTTCTTACTTCATCAACGCTTGTTATATTTAACTTCTTAATTAAAGGACATATTCTGTTTTCAGATTCGTTATGTCTTTTTCTGTTACGTAAGAATGGAGATAAACCAATAGAATTAAGTGAGCTTTAAATGATTCAAAAAGCTATGATAACAAATCTCTTTATAATATTCATGTGAATTTATATCTTCACTCATTAGCCATTGTATGAGCAATCCATCTACAATAGATCGCATTGTTTTTGAAGCTTTTTCAACATCTATACTTTGGTCAAATACGCCTGTTTCCTGTCCAAAAATAATAATGTTAGATGTGATGCCCCAGCACTGTTGATAAAAGCTATGGTTAATTTTCCTGTACGTTTCATTTCGGGTTGCCTGAGACAAGAAATCTAAATAAACCTTGTAAAACTTTTCATTTTCCTCGGGAGAGACAAATATTGAATTTACATAAGCTTTCAACTTATCCAGTGGCGTAGATTCCGAATCCACTGCTTTCAATTCATGTTTATAAATTTTATTTGTAATCCACTCAAGTAGTTGAGAAAGGGTATCTTCCTTATTATCAAAGTAATAATGCACGACGCCCTTACTAACTCCTGCGTGATCAGCAATACTTTGTAGTGTAACTGAATTATAACCTTGTGTTGACACAGCTTGGAAAGCTGCCCTTAATATTTGATTCTTTCTTTCTTCTGCTTTTTTCTTCATAATAAACCTCCAGAAAGCTAACCTTCAATTAGTATACAACAGTTCATGAAATCCACACAAAATTATTCTGACCAGACAAAATAGTTTGACCGGTCAGAATAATTGTGTATACTTAAAGTGGTTTCACATCAAGATAGCATATTGGAGGATTTATAAAATGAAAGACGAATTCAAGGCTCTAGTTGTAAACAAAGTTGATGATGAATTTTCAATTAAAGTAAAGAATGTTTCTCCAGCGTTTTTACCAGAAAGTGATGTCCACATCCAAGTACACTACTCTGGAATTAACTACAAAGATGGACTTGCAGGGAACCCCAATGGGAAAATCGTAAGAAAATACCCATTTATACCGGGTATAGATTTAGCAGGTGTAGTCATTTCTTCTAATGATCCTCGCTTTAAAGAGGGGGATAAGGTGATTGCCACAAGTTATGATATAGGTGTTTCTCATTTTGGCGGTTTTAGCGAATATGCAAGTCTCCCTGGAGACTGGATTGTACCTTTACCTGATAATTTGACCCTCAAAGAAGCAATGATAGTAGGAACAGCTGGCTTCACAGCGGCACTATCTATTCAACGTCTAGAAGAAAATAACCTATCTCCTGAAAAAGGAAAAGTTCTGGTAACAGGAGCAACAGGTGGCGTTGGTAGTTTTGCTGTTTCATTCCTTAACTCTCTCGGTTATCAAGTAGAAGCTAGTACAGGTAAAGAATCAGAATATGATTACTTACGAAAACTTGGAGCTAGTACAATTATTTCACGGGATATGACCTATGGAGGGAAGGTTAAAGCCTTAGGATCACAAAAATGGGCGGCAGCTGTTGATCCTGTAGGCGGGGAACCTCTTGCCTCTATCTTAAGCCAAATTCAATATGGAGGTTCCGTTGCTGTTAGTGGATTAACAGCTGGAACAAAACTGCCAACTACTGTTTTTCCATTCATCTTAAGAGGTGTTAATTTACTTGGGATTGATTCTGTATATTGTCCAATGGAAACACGGTTAAAAACATGGCATCGTGTAGCAACAGATTTTAAACCATCTAGTTTAGAGGAATTTATTTCACAAGAAATTACTTTAGATCAACTTCCTAACGTTCTTCCTGAAATATTGGAAGGACAAGTAAGAGGGAGAACGATTGTAAATATCGTATGATTATTCATCAGAACTCATCCAGTGGCTAAAGATGAAACAATGTCTTAAAGGAATAGTAAAGGGATTTTCAACAGGAATTCCTTTACTTCTTATAACTTACTTTATGTTAATGCCAAAATATAAGGAAGGTACATAGTATCTATTCCTGGTTTTTTTGCGAGTATAGCAATTCTTTTTATACTTGACAGTAACATAAGGATACACATAAATAGGTCTTATTTGATTTATTTAAAAATTTCCTAAACAGAATTATGAGGTATGAATTTGGAGTTCAGATCAAGGGCCGTAATCGGAGATAATATAATGTTCAATGAATGCATATCAGTGTTCCATCCTGAAAATATTAAGGAAAATCGTGAGTTGACTAAATATCTTTTATTAGATTTTTTGCTTAATGGTAATAAATTTTTCACTATTATCTCCTCTGCCCTAGCAAATAAAAAACGGGAGGAATTCTATTCCTATGACAGCAATCGTTAATGCATTTGTCAGCTTACGGTCCCTCGATGATTATTATCTTCATAAAATGCATCACCCCTTGGGTAATGCTATGTAACAGGTGTTTGTCCAAATGAGGAGATTTACAATGAGTGTGAAAAAAGCATTAAAAAAACCACCGGTTTTTCACTACACCCATTAGGCCCTCAACATAATAAATCATATCATTGGTTATGAAAGCTTTTCCTCATTACACTTTCTAACCTCGCTTTACATCATTTCTATACGATTGTATGAATTATGGTTAATAATTGGTGAGCAATAAACAGCCTTACTTCCCCACTTCTCCAAAATCTCATTATGACTAAATGATTTAATCTACCATTAAAGAAGAATATATGCCTATCATAGGTGCGGCATTCTCCGGAAAGTAACTTTTGCTGAACCACTCTCCGAGTGGTTCAGCATTTGTTTCGCAATCTGAGATGATTTATGTGTTAGATTTTTCTATGCAAAGATTGCTATAAGTTTGTTTAGTCTATTTTTGTTTAGAGAGAACGTTGTCTACAACAGTGACTACAACAGCAATAACAAGG
This sequence comes from Bacillus sp. AF23, assembly GCF_020861455.1. Classification (NCBI taxonomy): domain Bacteria; kingdom Bacillati; phylum Bacillota; class Bacilli; order Caryophanales; family Bacillaceae; genus Bacillus; species Bacillus sp. AF23. The sequence goes on along the minus strand of NZ_JAJHVY010000009.1, from coordinate 19,178 downwards.
ATAAAAGCTCCAATCCAAGGAAGATAATTCAACAAACCATTTTTGACAGCAATACCGCCGATACCAGCTCCACCTGCCATTCCAAGTTGTCCAAAAGCACTGTGTAAACTAAGCACAATGCTTGCTGCAGCAGGAGCAAGGCTTATTAGCTGAAATTGTATTGGCGAGCCGGAAGACCAAGCTGAAAGCGCCCAGAAAATAAGCAATACATAGAAAAGAAAAGCAAATTGACCGATAAACGGGAATAGCAATAGTGCAATAGCATGGAGTAACATTCCTCCAGTTAATGTACGAAATGATCCCCACTTATCTGTACTAAAACCTCCTAATTGGGCTCCAATAGCACTAGCAATACCAAATATAAAGAGAGCTGTAGTTACCCCGTGATTGCCCATTCCGAATATATCTAGGAAATATGGTGAAATGTACGTAAATACAACGGAATATGCACCTAACCATAGAAAAGTGATGAGCAAATATGCTGTGATACGTGGTTTCATAAAAAATTTAAACTGCTCACGCAAAGGTACGGTTTCTTCAGCAACTGTTTTTGGTATAGTGAACAACGTTAAGGCAGAGAAAAGTAATCCTACTACCCCAAGTCCAATGAATATTACATTCCAATCATAATGTGAAGCCACAACTCTTCCTATAGGTACACCTACAACCAAAGCAGTACTTTGTCCCATAATAACTGTAGCAATCGCACTTCCTTGCTTTCCTGGAGCTGCTAAAACTGCAGCAAGGGTTAGAACTGTGACTTGCATAACACCAGCACTAAGGGCAGAAATTATTCTAGCTGCCATTAGCATTTCATATCCTGTTATAATAGCGATAAGAATATTAATGACAGAGAAAACGGTTAAAGCATAGACAAGAAGTTTTTTTCTATCCATTCGAGCAGTCATAGCAATTAGAAAAGGTGTCCCTGCACCAAAAGCTACTGAAAACACAGTGATTAGCTGTCCTGCAGATGAAATTGAAATGTTATTGGCTTCAGCAATTCTGTCTAAGATTCCGGCAATAACATATTCTGATGTACCATTAAGAAAACTAATGGCAGCTAATAAATAAATTTTCCACATACTTGACAATATAAATCACACCTCTTATTTCTATATTTCTAGAACAATAGATTTAAGTTCATAAACTAACCGCACGTATAAAAAATAATGGGAAAGAGCTAATTTTTGCACGTGGGTAGATAGACCTTTATAGTTTTTTATTGAATGTTTTATAAAAGTGACAAATCATGAATTCAATGCGATTATGCTAACGATAGGTGATTTGCTTTAGCGAATTTTTCTAAAGTACTAGTAATACATATACTCAGAAGTCCCGATAAAAAACCGAGGATAGCTACCAAGCAAATCAGCCATAATCGGGAAAAGTAAAATCATACCTCTTTGCTTTTGCATATTTCCATAAGTGTAGAAACACAAAAAGAGAGAAATTACGCCATCACATATGGAGCATACTTTCTGATCAACTCACGGTCTAAACTGTAATATATATATGTGCCCTCTTTATAAGTACTGAGAAGTCCACAATCAGTTAACTGTTTTAAGTGATGGGATAAAGTTGATCCAGCAATTGATTCAAGTCTTATTCCGATATCCGAACAACATAAATTTGCTTCATTAAACAGCAAACGAGTAATTTTTAATCGTGTTGGTTCACCGAGTGCTTTATATATTTTTATCGCTTGCTGTAAATTCGAGTTATTCTCCATAATTATCACCCCTTTCCTGAATAAATACATCATATGAGTACAAGCTAACCTTACAGTTACAAGAATAGGGTTATTTCACAGATAACCCCTCTTCTTTAGCATGAGCTGGCTTAGTGATTTTCCATCCCAATAACATAACAATGAAACCTAAAAGTATAAGAAGGTATAATGTCGGAACGAAGCTTCCTAGAAAATCATGAAGAAATCCGATTATAAATGGGCCCACTGCACCAATCATATATCCAATTGCTTGAGTCATTGCTGACCAAGTACTTGCCTCCATAGGGGACGATGCCTTATCTATCGGTAATAATAAAGTTAGTGAGACAAGACCACCACTACCAACCCCTAAACATATACTTGAAACAATAGGTGTCACGTTTGTAAAACATAAAAGGGATAAGCCAGTCATTACACTGAGGGTAAAAATTGTAATCCAAAGTCTTCTACTTGGGAGCACCCTTAAGAGACTAGGCAATAAAAGAGTAGCTGGCAACTGTGCAATCATAGCTACTGTACCTACAAGACCACCAAATGCTGACGTCCACCCTTTTTCCTCTACGATGGCTGGTAGCCAAGCAGCAAAACAATAAAACATAAGAGTGACAAGCCCTACAAAAGAGGTTAATAGCCACGCCTTTTTATTTTTTAATGGCAAGGATTCATTTCTCTTTTGTGATGCTGTATGTTTATGAGCATGTTTAATAACCATAAGCCAAAGTGGAACAGCGATTAGAGCAAGAATACTCCAGAATGCTAATCCATTTTCCCATGAATTATTGAGCCAGTGTTGAAGTGGTGTTGTTAGCCCAATAGAAATGGATGCTCCAACTACCATTGAAGTAGAATATATGCCTATCATGGACGCTGCCTTCTCCGGAAAGTGACCTTTAATGAAACCAGAAAGTAAAGGACTTACAATCCCAATTCCCGCGCCAATTAATAAAGCCGTTATCAATAGATAGATTGACGAATTTGTAAAGACACGCGAAAACGTTACAATACCTATAAAAGCGATAAAGAATGTGATTGTTTTCTCTGATTGATAGCGATTTGCTAGACGACCAGCGAATAACGAACAAAAACCAAAACATAATAAAGGAATAGATGTAAGTAGACTAGCCGAAGCAGAACTCATACCTAATTCATTTGTTATTCCGTGCAAAACTGGACTAACTGAAGTTATACCAGGCCTAAGATTAAATGCAGCTAGTATAAGTGCAAATAGAAATAATCTATTACGATTGATCATACTTGTTACCTCCGATTAATTTCTTGAAGTTTAATTCTCTCTAATGGTACATGAAGTTCTTACATAAATAAAATGCATATTAATTATATGGTAGATAACAAAAATGATATGTAAAAAACAAAATTTGGCGAGGAGCTACACATGACAACCTGCGTACTACCTTAGTTTTCGTGACTGGCTGAAATGATAGAAGAACGGGGACTCTTCATTGCTGACAAGTCAATGAGACGCGATTGTTGCGTTTTATTTTTACCTCGAAAGATGTTGCATTTACCTTGGTCATATTACGGCTGATTTTAAAAAAGTCATAAGTCTGGGGTACCACCAGCATTTTGATATAAAACCCGTGATAATACGTTTATTGGAAAAACAAAAGCTGATTTCTCCAACGCTAAGGAGCCATCAGCTTCAATTTTATGTCTCTAAATGTATTCTATCACTTATCTATAATACTTAATTTGTAAAGAATTAATCTATGACATTTTATAAATCTGGCAACGATATGATTTTAAGGGTTCGGAACCTGACATGGGATCCAGCTGCTCTATACCTACCAATTGATTCACGTTTGCACCTCCAGTTGAAAATGGATCAAATCCTAATAACTCTAGTTCATCACACTTATCCCACCATCCAGATTGAGTATATACCGTACCCACGGGTATACTTTGTGTAATTCGAGTGACTGCCTTCATTCTGCCATGAGGAGATACCAATTGGATGCATTCACCATCATTTAATTTATACATATAAGCTGTTTGTGGGTGAATCTCAACAAATGGATCAGGATGCATTTTCCTTAGTTTAGCAATATTTCGATGCTGACTATGACAAAAAGATTTTAATTTATTTGAAGAAAGAACTAACGGAAAATCATATGATTTTTCCTGATAATACGGAACAGTTAATGGTTTTTCAAATTGGGGCAACGGATCATACCCATGCTGTAACAAAAACTCGGAATAAATCTCCAACTTCCGCGTTGGGGTGGAAAAGCCACTAACTCCTCCATTCATTTTTTCACTATATTTACAATAGTTTACTTGTAAGGGGATTGATATCCCTGCAGGCTGAGAACGAAGTTGATCTAATGTTAAATTCAAAGGTTCAAGATAGTAATTAAACGCTGCTTCAATATCCCCATTCCAAAACTCTTCTTCATAGTCCATTTTTAATGCTAGATCCATTACGATTTGCAGGTCAGGACGAGTTTCTCCAGGAGCCTTTGACATTGCAGGCTTATATTGAATATGTTGAGCCGTTTGTAAACTCCCTTCAAAACCAACCAAAAGACTTGGTGACTCCCAGGCATGCGCAGCAGGTAATACAATATCTGCAAACCTTGTCATAGGGCTATGAAACATATCGACATGTACATGAAATTCTATTTTTTTTAAGGCCTCAATCATGTTTCCGCTCCCAGGGTTTTGTGTGACCATATTACTCCCAAAACTTAATAACGCTCTCATCAGATAGGGCGTTTCGTTCAATACAGCATCGGCAAAATCATACCCTGTTGCGGAAATTTTAGGAGCACCTAGTGGCCTCTTCTCTATTCCTAAACGCTTCTGTTGTTGTGAATGCGGAATTAAATTTTGATCTTTAATTGGATTAACTGGTAAAGATGGGAGTATAATATTTCCTCCCTGCTTATCAAAATAACCGGTCAGACTATAAAGGATACATAATGCTCGATTGGTTGATGAACTATTTACATGTTGTTCTAAGCCATTCCATGAATAATAAGATATCGGGTCTACATCGCATAATAATTCCCCAAGTTCCACTATTTTTTCATATGAAACACCCGTTATTTTTTCCACATTTTCAATCGTAAAAGAAGAGACTCTTTTGGTTAATTGAGAAAAAACAGTTTCTGAAGAAACGCTTCCATTTATATATTCACCTGTGAGTAAAATATTTTCTGACCATGTTTGAGGATCTTCCCGGGTATCAATTTTATATGGCTTCTGATTCTTATCAAGAGCTAAAAATTCATATGGATGATGATTTACCGGTCGAAGGAATTTCCCCGTTTGTTTATCCACTAAGAAGGGGGCATTGGTCCAATTAATTAGAAATTTATGATCAAATGAATTTTTCTCAATTAAGAAACGAATACAACCTAATATTAAGGCAATATCAGTTCCATGATTCGGAGCAATCCATAAATCTGCCGCTGCAGCTGTCGTTGTTCGACGTGGATCAATTACTACTAGTTTGCCCCCTCTTTTTTTCGCTTCCATGAGCCTTTTCCATGTCTGAAGATTGGTATCTGCTGGATTATGCCCCCATATCAATATTAAATTAGCATGTTCAAAGTCAGGTTGAGGTAATCCAACACCATACGTGTATTTTGAGCCCTCATCCCTCGCCCATTGGCAAACATTTGTATGGGAAATATAGTTGGGAGTGCCGTAAAGATTCATCAAGCGCTGCAGGTATGGCCCCCAGTTAAAACTTCCGCTCGCACCAACAGTTGGATAAGTGTATGATACCGATTCTGCCCCTGTTTCAGAACGAATCTGTTTTAACTTATCAGTAATGGTTTGTATGGCTTCTTCCCAAGTAATTTTTTCCCATATCGGTTCTTGTCCCTTTGAGTTAGTTCTTTTTAAAGGGAAAAGAATACGATCAGGATGATTGACTATTTGAGGAGCTGCTGCTCCTTTTGGGCAGATTCCCCCATTTGGATGATTTTTATCTGGAATCACCTTTACTAACTGATCATTTTCCGTAACAGATATAACCCCACATTTTGAAACGCATTGCGAGCAAAATCCCGATCTTCTTTTTTCACTAGTATTCATCATACCTCTCTCCTTTTTAAGATTGAGTTGATTAGTCATAACAAAAAACTAGGAACCTTTCGGTCGAACATAGTTTGGAATACATCTCAAATACGGATCACATATTCTAGAATTCCTTGTGATTCTTATCCGGCTTTTGTTGAATGTCTTCCGCTTGTCTACGGTTATTATCTTGAAGTTTCATTCACTTTTATGGTACATTAGATTTCATCATAAATAAAATGCATATTAATCATATAGGAGATAACAAGAACGATATGAATAGATCACAAATTCAACTGGTTGTTAAGATATCGGAAACAGGAAGTTTTACAAAAGCTGGTGAAGAACTACACATGACACAACCTGCGGTAAGTCGTGCCGTAGCAACGATTGAATCGGAATTAGGGACGAAGTTAATTAAGAGAAATAAGAAGAACGGATTGTTTTTTACGGATGTAGGAGAGCGTGTCTTAATTAAATTTAGAAATATCCTGGGTGAATTACAGAAAGTAGATGAATTAATTGCAGCTGAACAAGGATTAGAAATAGGCAAGGTTCATATTGGAGCTTACCCAACTGCGTGCAAAAGGTTTATCCCCAAAATTATACGGACAATGGAAGATAAGTATCCTGGTCTTGAAGTTAAGATTTCGGAAGGAAGTGTAGATCAAGTCAAAGAATGGTTACGTTCTAAATGTGTTGATGTAGGAATGATTATTCCTCCTGTAGAAGATTTCGATATCGTGCCCTTAATGAAAGATCAATTGATTGTCATTATGCACTCGAGTCATCCTTTATATCAGAAAGAAACAATAGGTATTCCCGACTTACAAGATGAGGATATATTACTTGGAAGAGGCGGTTATGAGGTACAAATTCACTCTTTATTCAAAGATTTTAAATTGAAACCTAATGTACGGTTTGTCATTGATTATATAGACACAGCATTATGTATGGTACAAGAAGGATTAGGAATTACAATTACAACGAAAAAAAATATTCTATCACTACCGGAAAATGTCGTTTTTCGTGAATTAAAGCCAAACACGTTTAGAGAAATCGGTATAGCTGTTCCAGATATGAAAGATATCTCTAAAGCAACAGATGTCTTTATCCAAACAGCTCGTACTCTTTTCGCTAATGAAAGTGATTAAATGCCGCTCGCTGCTTTGTAAATTTTCACTATGAAACTTGCGACTAATTGTGCATTTGATGGAGGTGCACCTTCATTGACTTGTATTTGTGCCACGTCATAGGTACTGTAGAGAAATTGAATCACTCTAAAACAAGAAGATAAGGCACTCAACAAGTAGTTGTAAATAAAAAAGTTATTGCGGTCACACCGAAAATTTATATTGTGGTGCCCTACTACCTTAATAAAAAACCCTCAATTAAGAGGGTTTAATCAGTTTTCATGTTTGATTTCGGTCAGAAAGTTGATGATATGCAATACCTTGCTCAACAGTAAAAGTAGTAACGAGACCTAAACTTAAAGTTACTGCAGTAAGAATAATGATTACGCCCTTTTTAAAATTCATACAGGCATTCTCCCCTCTGAATTTGTTTTTGCGTTTCAAGCATTTTTTGATGATAAACATATGATGTTTCAAATTCCTTTGATTTTGCAAAAACTTCAGCCGTATCAATTGCGATATCTTCCACATACGCATAATTCTTATTTCTTTCTAAGTAATCAATCGTTTTTTTGATTCCCACTTGATCTACTGCATTAATATAAAGTGCTTCCAAATACTTTTGCAGGGAAACAAAAAGTTTATCACCTTGGGATATTGCAGCGGATAAACCCTTTTTACTCATTTTTATTGCTTCACTTGTTTTCCCTTGCTTAAAAAGAAATTTAGCGTATGTAAACAGTGAATGTGGTAAATTGCTCAACTTAGCACTTTCTGATACCTTGGCAGACTCATTTAAGAAATGATCTGCTTTATCATTTATTCCTAAATCTGCGTAATTCTTTCCGAGATTGTAGTAAGCCGAGCTAAGCAGCCTTTCATTGCGATCTAATTGTTTGGATAACTCTAAGGCTTTTTCAAGGTGCGGCAGGCTTTTCTCGAAATGTTTAAAATCAACGTAATTTCCAGATATCACGAAATGACATTGTATTTTTCGCACTTTATAAAGTTCATATTGATTATAAATGTCCATTGCTTGTTTAACATGGTGCATCGAGATATGATTTTGCTTCATAATATAGTAAGCTTCAGCCAACTTAAAATGAAATTCCGCCTTCTCAATATCATCATTAACATGAGTAAGGTGTTTTTCTGCTTCTCGATAAAAACCAATTGCTTTGACATATTCCCTCTTATCAAACTCATACATTCCACGAAAAAACAGAGAGTAGTAAGACAACAGACCAGTTATCCCCTTATTGGATGCTTCTATTTTTTCAAGCAGTTCATCAATAGTTGGCCTGATTCTTGTTGTAACTGGTTCCAAATAATCTAACATAAGCTGATGACGGAATTTCATTAGAGAGAAGTAAATAAGTAAATACTCATCTTCCTCCATCTGATTGATCTCTTGCTCCACCTCTGCCTTTAAAATCTCTGCATCCGGGACACTAAATTGACGTATCATTTTATACCATTCATTGATCTTCACGCCAACTTCTGACGATGATAAAACCGGATTCACAAGCCCCCTCCTTTAATGTCTTTTTATGTAATATTCTAACATTTTTAAAAAGTGTTTGGACCGCAAAAAAACCGCAAACTTTTTCTTCGGTTCGTCCATAATAAAAAAGCAGGCATTATGCCTGCTTTTTTATAAGGACTCTATCCGTTCTTTCTCCTGTATAACGGTAAAGAAAGTTATTCAAGTATTTTTATGAAATGGGCTTTTTACGTATTTTATCCATTGCACCTTACTATGATAATCCTCATTAAAGAATTATTTATATTATAATACTTTTCACAAACATTCTGAAATTATTTTCATCATAAAAGGTATAGCATGATATGCGCAGGACGAACAGCAATAGAGTATCCATTCCCCAAAAATAGTGTATATACTAAAAAGCAAATATCGAAAGGGGAATGCATGTATTAAATCTAAATTGTTTATCAGATTATCCGCCATTTTCATTGGCCTTGCCTTTTTCGGATCTATGTCTAATGGCGAAATGAAGGAAGCATCCCGGAATGTAACTCTCGCACCTACTCATGAATTCCTTGTTTGATTCGATAAACAACATTAGTTCTAATTCCCTTTAGCCGTTTCAAAACGGCTTTTTCTTATTTCTTAGAAAGATAAGCGAATCTTGTTCACACCTACATACAATGGTAATAAATATTTCACTATTATCTCCTCTGTCCTTTATTCATAAATATAAGGATACATGAGTGATCACTTCACGATACAAACAAAAGTTACAGATCGAATTTCATAGCACTTATTGATTTTACAATTTGAGGATCTCGGTGCGATCCGAAAAGACTTTCTCCTTTATCAAGAGTGGAAATTTGTTCGATATCCTCTAAGCTCAACTCAAAATCGAAAATGTCAAAGTTTTCGACAATCCGTTCTTTGCGCACCGATTTTGGAATTGTAACGACTTCACGCTGAACAAGCCAACGTAGCACGACCTGGGCGACAGATTTATTGTATTTTTCCGCAATGGAAGTCAATACTTCGTTGCTGAACATGTTATTGCGTCCTTCAGCGAACGGTGCCCACGACTCGTGTTGTACTCCCTGCTCCTTCATAAAAGCAGCACTTTCTTTTTGCTGGTAGAATGGATGTGTTTCGACTTGATTGACGGCTGGCACGATTTCATTATGCAGGATGAGATCCATTAGACGGTCGGGGTGGAAGTTGCTGACTCCGATTGCCCTGATTTTGCCTTCGCGGTACAGGTCCTCCATCGCACGCCAAGCACCGTAGTAATCGCCGTATGGTTGGTGAATAAGGTATAAATCAAGATAATCCAGCTGTAGCTTACTCAATGATTTGGAAAATGCTATTTTGGCGCTTTCATAGCCGGCATCCTGAATCCAGAGCTTGGTCGTAATGAATAGCTCCTCACGCGGCACGCCGCTCCGCTTGATTGCACGTCCAACCGCTTCCTCGTTTAGGTAACCGGAAGCGGTGTCAATCAGGCGATAACCGGCCATCAGTGCTTCATATACAGCGTTTTCACATTCTTGAGCATCGGGGACTTGGTATACACCGAAGCCGATAATTGGCATTTTCACTCCATTGTTTAATGTTACGGTTTGCATTGTAATTCCTCCTATTGTTCAAATGTAGAACGACAAACGGCACGCATCCCGAAAATCGGGCACTGCAGAATGAATTCCGCTACGGCTGGTTTGCGTTATAATAAGCTTATTACCTTCGTGTAACACGAAGGCAAGCACTTTTTAAAAAATTTTTAAAGGAGGACTACACATGCATACAGTCAAAGAAGCAGCGATGATAACCGGACTCACCGAGCATGCGGTGCGCTTTTACACGGATAAAGGCCTGGTGCCGAGTGTACAGCGCAATAAAAACAATATTCGTTTGTTCGACGAAGAATCAATCAACTGGCTGTTTGGCGTCAAATGTCTCAGGCAATCCGGGATGCCGATTGAAGTCATTAAAACGTACGTGAATCTCTGTCTTGAAGGAGATTCGACCATTCCACAACGGTACACACTCATGATGGAGCATAAAGAAGAAGCACTCTCTCAGCTCGAAGAAGCCAAACAGCACATTGCCCATTTGGAACAAAAAACTGCCCTATATCAGGCCATTATGGAGCACCGCTCTCCTGATACAACTAACCCCACCAACTGGGAGAAAATACAACATATGCATAGTGACGTATTTTACTCACCCACTGTCCGGTAGATGTGAGAGATATTCATGAGCACATCAATCGCTTTTAAACTTCTATGACAGATTATGAGGGATTAAATTTGTTTATATACGGCGATAGGGCTGCAAGTCCCTAAGGTTACTTTCTATTAAATATAAATTGATAGAAGCCGCATCTGTATGCGGCTTCTTGATCTGGACTACATATTATATAAATTCAGATTCTCTTTACGATTTTTCCTTGAGGGCTTTCCGAACATCTTTCTATACTCTCTATTAAAATAAGAAGGACTTTCATGGCCAACTTGAAAGGCAACGTCAGCAACCCTCATATCTTTTCCGATAATCAACCGCCTTGCTTCATGAAGACGTAAAACTCTTTGCTATTGGATCGGAGTTTATGGTTGTCACTTGTTTAAAGCTGCTGGTTAAGGTTTACTTTTTTAGCTAGTCCGTCTAACTTTATTTCATGAGAAAAATTTTTTCTTAAATAATCCAGAGCAGCAGCCACTTCAGATAATTTACTCCCCTTGGCAACAACTGAGTTAGGTGGGGCCGAGAAATTGAACTCGGACTTTTAGAGTAGAGATTTTTATGTTAGTGGAATACCCTGTGTTTCGATTAATTAGGAGGGCGGTATGATGACTGCTGCGAGTATGGCGAAGAAGAGTACCACTCCTCCCTTTTGTGTTTTGATTAATTATAGCATATGCAAATGGTAAAACTGATTTACAGGACCCCTCCTTATTCCTTTTTATGTATTATTTTGATATTTTCAAAAGTGTTTGAACCGCAAAAAAACCTTAGACTTTTTCTTCGGTATCCTTGATATAATCAATCAAGTTAATTTTAAGTTCGTTTCTTCTTTCTTCCATGGTAATATTTTGTTATACGATTAAATGAAAGGGTATGATTATGAAAGTCTTTGAAGCTAAAACACTTATGTCTGAAGCTACAGACCGCGCCAAAGAATATAAAGAACTAAGGACGCAAATGGTCAACTTGAGAAAAGCTTTACAAAGCGTCGCTGAACTGGACGACAGCGAATTCTCAGGTAAAGGTGCTAACAACATTAAAGCATTCTATCACGACCATGTTGGTGTCACTGATCAATGGATCGACTACATTGACATGAAGATCGCATTTTTTAACAGCATTGCCGGAGTTGTCGAGAACAAAGGCCTCTCTGACGCATACGTGGAAGAATCCTTTTTAGAACATGAACTGGCTAACGCCCATAAAAAATCAAAGTCAATCATGTCTGAACAGAAAAAAGCCATGAAAGATATTCTAAACGATATCGACAACATCCTCCCGCTCGACTTGTTTTCAACAGAAACCTTCAAGGATGAGCTTGCAGATGCCAATGATAAACGCAAAAAAACAATTGAAAAACTAGGTGACCTTGACGAAGATTTACTGACAGACTATGCTATGTCAGAACCAAATGAACAATTCATCAAATCAGATTTCCAAAAGCTCCAAGAAGCAACGGGCAAAGGCAAAAACGCTACGCCCATTCACTACAACGCCAAGGCGTACCGTGAGAGTGATATACATAAGAATAAAGGTGATATTGAGAAGCGTACAGAGGCTTATTTGACGATTAAAAAGAAAGAAGAAAAAGAACGGGAAATCAAAGAATTACAGAAAAAGCTCAATACGTTGGTTGATGATCCTGACGAGTATCTAAAAGTTGCTAAAGAGATTGGATACGACAACCTCACCACTGAACAACAGGAGTATGTTAAATCCCTCGAGTTTTGGGGTAATCCTCTTCGAGCGACCAAGGATATTTTGAAAGAACAGATTGACAGTGTATATGAAGGTTTATTAGCCGGTATAGATGATACAGAGAAGACGGTTAAAGAATATTTAGCCCCTATAGATGCAGCGGGTAAAAAATTAGGTCCAGTATATGAATACTATAAAGGCAAACAAATGGCATATTATGATTTTTCGAAGGAAACTGGTGAAGGACTTTTAGGAATTGCAAAATTCGGGATCGATCTCGGTTTAGATCCAAAAGGAACGATAAAGTCCGTTTTTGAATTCGACTATAAAAAAGCCTGGGATTCTACTTGGGATGAGGTAAAAGAAAGCTGGGACAAAAACTTTGTACACGGAGATATGTATTCACAATCGCACTACACCACATATTTCACTTTAAATGTAGCCAGCCTATTCATATCAGGCGGCGGTGGTGCTGTTACAAAGAGTGGATCCGTCGTTTCACAGGTCGGGAAAGTCGCAGAGAAGGGAATCAGCAAGTCGGGTAAAAAAGGGGTAAACAGTGCCGGAAATGTTGGTAAATCTGCATCAAAAAAAGTAGTAAAAGACACCAAAGACTTTGGGAAACTTTTTAAAAAAGGTTTAGAGTCAATACCAAATCCTTTTGCTAAAGAACTTCTGTTAGCTAGTGATGTTCCTATAAATGTGCTAAACTTACAAAAATCTGGACAAGATACAATTCAACAAATTAAAAAGTCTTTTGATGTTGATCATGGTTCTAAGGAGAATGCTAATAGTAGTAAGTTAACCAGTGAAGCTAAATCAGTATCGAATATGAAAGAATTTTTTAATGATGGATTTGGAAAAACTATAAAAAACAATGTTAAAAAAACAAAAAATCAATTCCAAGGCCAATCAATCTATGAAGTTAATAAAAAATTGGATAATCCGTATCTGAAAAAAGGCGATAGATTTTATTTAGATAATTTGCACAAGGATCATTTAGAAGTTTTCGATAAAAGAGGAAATTTAAGAGTAGTGTTGAATTTGGATGGAACATTGAACGAAGTTAAGACTAAGAATGCCATTGGAAGAAAATTAAAATAGGTGGTTAAGATAGATGAAAAATATTGATAAAATCTTTAGTGCTTTAAAAGAATTAAATGAAAAATATAATAGTACATTAATTTCAACAGAAGAACTTTTAGAAGAAGAGGAAAATATTAAAGAACTTCCGCAAATAGATGCAAGAATGAATAAAATTTTAGCTAACTTAAGTCAAATTGAAGATAAAGAAAAACTAACTTCTGAATTACTACAGTTACATTTAGTAATAGGTGATATAGAATGGCAGTTTGACCAAATACATGAGATGGTTAGACAGGTAATCGAAAATATTGAGGATTAATATTATAAAAAAGGCCTCTTGAAAAGAGAGCCTTTTTTATTTCATTAACGCTTCAATTTTCTCTCTAGTCTTAGGTCCATAAATTCCATCAGCAGAAAGGCCATGCATTAACTGGAATCGTCTAACTGCATCTGCAGTTTTCGGACCATAAATGCCGTCTATGCCGTTATTTTCCGCTTCTTTATCCGGGTAGAAATAAAGAGTCGCTAGAGCTTTCTGAATCTGCGTGACGGACTCGCCTCTCATCATTGGGCTCTTCACTTTGAAAATACCGGAAGGCAGCGCATATGATGTCTTTTTGCTGCTTGAGTTTGTTGTTTTCTTTTTAGCTGTACTTGTTTTGCTTGTACTTATTTTCCCACCTAGCGACTTCAATTCTTTTTCAATGGCAGCCTTAACCTCGTCCCATCTTCCTTCTGACAAAATACGATGCGGGCAATACTTGCCGTTCCAGTCTTGGTGCTTGCGGACACGATCAACACCCCATCCTCGTTCTTTAAGCAACTGCGCCACAAACTTAATAGCAAGCTTTTCCGCTGCCTTATATCGTGCCCCTCCTGACTTGCTATAACTTACGATTCCCTGTACCGTTTGTTCCATCTCCTGTATGCCAAGCGTTACGATTTGTTGGAATTCCTTGAATGACCTGTTTATCGTCTACTGCAAAGTGAAAACTCGTTGAGCTAGAGTTATTCTTCATGTAAGAAATCCTATTGGCTGCTGAAGCATCATTCGCAGTGTTGTGAATAGTGATATATTCAGCTTTCATTGGATTAGGACATTTCAATCCATATTTTGATTTAGAAACTAGATTTTTAACAACTTTGATTGGCATATATCCTCTCTCCTTCTGTCTGTGTAATAAAAAAGCCACTGGCTTAGCCAGCAGCTTTGTCTGCGTTATCCTTACTCTGTTCTTTTTCGTTCTCAATTGTTTGTAATCGATCTGTTATCGTTGAAGGGATTTTAACACCGATCTGTGCTAAGTTTTCAGTTATTGACAAGCCTTCATTAGCGATATAAAAAAGAACGGTACCAAAGGTTAGGACGCCGTTTAAATTGAGGACTGTATCAATAACATTTGCTAAAATGACCGCAAAGAAATTGAGCAGCTTACGGACATAACCAAACCATGCGCTCCGGCTTCGCAGTTTTATGAATTTCCATGCCTTGATTACTCCTGTTAAAACGTCAATTATGCTAAGTACTAGAAGTAAATCAAGGTACTTCACCCCTCCAAATAAATATACTCTTGCTAAATCTAATGTTTCAAAATTGATAAACAAACTTGTCTCCTCCATTTCTAATCACCTCCTCCGAGGCAAATAAAAAAGGACAGCCGGATCTTATGAGACGGCCGTCCCTCTAACTGAAAAGTTTCCATTTGTTAAAAATGTAAGCTCCATAACAATTTCTTTAAAACCAGTAATGTCAAAAGATCAGGCTTCAGATTTTCCTTTTGTGCTAGTGGCAAATGTTCCGTCATCCACTTTTTGCCCTCTCAAGGCTCTTTTTGTTCCCGATAAGGATTTACCCCAGAACTTCAATTCACTTGTCTCAGCCGTCCCATAAACCTCAATGAGTAACGTTTTAAATGATCCAACGGTGAATGGGTTACCCTCACCAATGGTTTCTGTTCTATCGTGAAAGACAATATCCATCGTTTTTGATTGAGTGTCCAATGAGCTAAGGTTCAAGCCTTCAGTTTGAACTTTTAAACGACCATCATTAGTTAACCCGCTTTTATCTAACTGGACTGAGAACAGAGCAACTGCTGTAATAGGAACAGTGTGGTTAATGTTTATATCCTCTTCACCTGCGCCCAATGACTGGTAAAGTAAGAATTCTGATTGCTGCAGGTTACTATTTGCGTATCTGAAACGGATATAGCGTTTAGTTAAAACGTATTTGCTTTAACAACCAATGAAGAGACTGTGGTCCATGAATTCATATTGTTACTTTCTTCAATGAATAAGGTACCAATATGCATATCGCTCAGTATGAAGGGATAAATATACAAACTGCTTGATCGCTTCAAGGCCTGTGATGATTTCATTTGTGATACGGCCATTTTCAAAATCTATTTTGTAGGTTTGCGAGGTCTCTATGACTTCGCTGTCATCTTCAATATCATCAAATTCAATTTCTGGGGAAAGGGTCATGAAATAAACACTCCTATAACGTTTTTCCATTTATTGATTGAATGAACCATAATAAAAACCGCTCCTAAAGAGCGGTTTTAAAATATAAGAAGTAATCATTCTAAGAAGAAATCGAAAGAGATTTATTTACTGCTTTTTGAGCATGGATTAAAGTCGTATCAAATAATGGCACTTTTGAATCCTCTACCTTTACTAATAGTCCAATTTCAGTGCATCCAAGAATGATTCCTTCTGCTCCTCTATCCACCAAATTATTTATGATCTTCTTATAAACGTTTTTGGAAGACTGTTTAATTTCACCTAGACATAGTTCTTGATAAATAATATTATTTATTAATTCTCTTTCATCATCATCAGGAACAATGACATTAATATCATGAGACGCAATACGTGATTTATAAAAATCTTGTTCCATCGTATATTTAGTACCAAGCAATCCTACTGAGCGAATGTCTTGTCTAATAATTTGTTCTGCAGTTGCGTCGGCAATATGCAAAATAGGTATAGTGATCATTTCTTGTATATATCCAAGAACTTTATGCATAGTATTTGTACATATTACAATAAAATCTGCACCCGCTTTTTCTAATGATCTTGCAACTTCCCCTAAAGCTTCACCTGCTTTATCCCAAGCCCCTACAGATTGATAATGTTCAATTTCCTTAAAATCAACACTGTATAAAAGACATTTTGCCGAGTGAAGCCCTCCTAACTTCTTTTTTATTTCTTCATTGATAATTCGATAATACTCAGCTGAAGATTCCCAACTCATTCCACCAATAAGACCAATAGTTTTCATAACCCACCTCGGATGAAGTTTTCAAAATATTATAGTTATTCTAAAGCATAGATTAGGTCTTTACAATTATTTATTTTTTCAGGATTACTATTATTAAATTTTAAGGAGACAACCATCACACTTTCACCAGTATTCAACGCTTCTTCTTCACCGGCCCGCAGCCGCTTTGGAACAATGATCAAATCAGCAGGTATTATTAATTTGTCATTTTCATTAAGCTTTATTTCAATTGGTGAAACGGAAACCACTTCAGCCGACAGAATATCCACCGGTGACTCAGAATCAACTGCTTAAACGATCCTGAAACGTTCCTTGCAGCAAAAGACGGAGAAGTAACTGATGAACAAGCTGCTTTGGAGATTATAACGGAGCAATTAAAGGAAAGACGGAAATCAGATAAATAAACGCAGTTAGTTTATTATTTATTTATTTCTGTTTATTATGTTTAATTCTGTTTACTAATAAGATTTAGATTCTCATTTATATCTCAATCATATCCTCATTTATAAAGTAATTTTTGAATCCTTTAGAAACCCTTATATGACAAGGGTTTTTATTGTTTTTCTCATTTATATTTTCATTTATGTTTCTTTTATATTTTTATATATAAAAAAATAGCGTTTACTGTGAGGAAAACTGCAGAGTATCGAAATGGGGAACAGGGGATTCTTCTTAAAAACCTTGCAAGGTGTAAGTGAAAAAAATAAACAATACAATTATCGTTACAACAATAATTGTTTCTTTAATATCACGTTTATCATCTTCATGATCTTGTTTCTTTTTTTTAAGCTCTTCTCTGTATTTTCTTTGAACCTCTTTCATCTTATCATTCATTTTCATGATTAAACTCCTTTGAAGTCCATTTTAATTTCTTTGCCTCTTTCACTTGCATTTTAATAATAAAAAAGGATTGGCAATGGCTTTTCATTCAATGGTAACCAGCATAAGCACTAGCTGGACAGGTTTCAGGGTGTATCTAATCATTGAATTCCCAATTCCTGCAACTGAACCAAAAACTTCCTTATGAAGAACAATCTCTTCTCTGTTGTGGGGATGCTACCAAAAATAAATCACTGCGTAGGCAAACTGATAGCGGTATAAAAAACAGCTCATTAAATGTCATACTGGAACTGTCTTTGATTTTTGGGTTTATTTTCTGATGCAGCTATCGCTATCCGTTAGTTTAATTAGAATTCAGATAATCCAAGACACGGTCAACTCTTTCATTGACTGAGTAATCGCCTTCAATTTTTAACACTGGACAAGATAAATCTGCCATCCAATATTCGTGTAATGCTTTACTTCTAATTTCCATTCCAGCAGTGTCATATAAAGAAGCCCACTCTAAAAATGCTTTTGATTGTTCATATTTACTGCCACCGGCTAACACTTCGTTTCCATAACGCTGAAATTCCCTGTGCCTTAGTCTCTCAAGCCGTATATCTTGTGGAATCCATAAGAAGACGACAAGG
The DNA here is from genome assembly GCF_020861455.1 of Bacillus sp. AF23. Classification (NCBI taxonomy): domain Bacteria; kingdom Bacillati; phylum Bacillota; class Bacilli; order Caryophanales; family Bacillaceae; genus Bacillus; species Bacillus sp. AF23. The sequence goes on along the minus strand of NZ_JAJHVY010000009.1, from coordinate 1,006 downwards.
TCAAAATAACTTTTTAGATTATCGCCCCAGCCACACACTGCACCAGAAAGAATCCATTTCTCATTTATTGTTAAGTCTTTTTCAAGCAACTTTCGTCTTTCAGGAATTTCTCTTTTTTTAGTGAATTTATCTAACCAATAGTAATTATCAGTATCAAGATGCGTATGAGGCAAACACTTTGACAATGCAGCACCCAATGTTGAAGTTCCGACACCAGAGGCTCCCAATATGTGAATATTTTTTTTCATACTTCCCCCTCCTTATTAAGCAACCAAACTCGCTGTTTGTTGCATAAGGTACCTACTATTATTTTGACATAAATCCCTAAAGACCTTTACTTTTCTAGAGAAATCCAGATGCGTGTTATTCATATTCCATCTCATTAGACGCATTTTCCTATGAAAAAAGTCTTGATTTCCCTATAATATTTAAACGAATCCAATTTTTAGATTGTCGTCTTTAAGGAGGTTTTTTATCTTGAGGTATACAAACAGTCATTTAGAGGATTGGATTGAAAACTTATACAGAAAGATTGATATTACAGAACCTGAACAAATTAATTTTGAACGGATTGCTGAGTCATTAGATATCAGGCTTTCGTTTAAACCTGTTACAAGCTTCGCACTTAAACACAGTGGGATTTATAATATATGCTTGGACAGCCGAAAAAGCCGAACTGAACAATGGTATGATTTCGCTCATGAATTTTGCCATATATATAGACATGAAGGTGATAAAAAAACAATGCCGTCAACTTGGACTGATTATTTAGAGTGGCAGTCCAATTATTTTACATATCACTTTTGCATTCCAACTTTCATGTTGCGTAATATTAATCTTTCGTACATACAATCACATGCAATTGAAAATGTAGCTTGGTTATTTAAGGTATCCCCTTCATTTGCTAAGAAACGTTTGAGCATTTATTACAGTAAACTGACTCAACATTTATTTAATCAAACAGTTACGGGAAATCTGTGCACCCCCCTTTTGTAATGAATAATGA
>NZ_JAJHVY010000007.1:0-27190 GCF_020861455.1 Bacillus sp. AF23 | reverse complement strand
GAATGGATATTTTAAGGAAAAATAAAGGCTGTCGAGATTTTCTCGACAGCCTGAGGATACTCTAAAGAGAGTATCCTTCATTCCTTAAAACATCTTCATCATTCTTTTTCTCATCCGCTTCATGCTTCGATTATTCAGCATGTCAGATTGAGTCGCCATTCGGTACACGAGAGCCCCGGCTCCCAGCGCCAAAAGAGAAGTCATTGTCCGATTCATCCTGCGCATCTCCTTTCGTTATTAAAAATTGATGCTGCGTTCATCCTCAGAAAACAAATCATCCAGGCTGCTTAGCGTTCCGTCTTCTTCCACTTGATGAGTTTCAATCTTCCCTTTGACCACTGTCAGCTCAATGAAACAGCCCCAGCAATAATATTGGTTCACGCCGATTTTCCCGATATCCTTACTTTTGCAGTTCGGGCATATAAGCATATCTCACACCTCTATCCGTTCAGAACGATCTCGTCTTTCCGCACCTCTACAAGCGAATCCGCTCTTTGGATCTGGCGTTTGCACCCCGCCAAGTCAGAAAAGAAACCGTCCGAGAGTTCATATGCTACGATTATGCCCTTGTCCAAACAAAAGTATACATCTTCCAGCATCCCCAAAATATCACCCTCTTGCGATTTCACGAGCTTCATTTTCATCTGCTCATATGTGAAGCATGATTTCGGAAGAGGCAAAAGCTGTTCTGAATTGACTGCGGCCAATATCCGGTCATGAAGAATGCAACTGATATCACATGCTCGTAAAAGCGCATGATGGTTATGAAAAAGACGTTTTTGTTCAAGAATAAATCCGAGACAATTTCCTTCAAGAGAAAAACAAATATCAGAAATCGTCCCAAGATAAACAGAAGTTTGTTCTGAATATACAGGAAATCCTTCTACCTCATGGCATGTTCTCAAAGTGTGATCAACCACCTTTTGTTGAACAGGCTTAGGTTTTGCTTTTCGCCTTTGACACATACGATGAAATCACTTCCACCCCCAATGAAAAAAGCTCCCGCAAACACGGGAGCCCTTTTTACAGCTGTTCTTCTTTCATAAAATCGAATGGCGTAATGCCTTCCATTCCGATATTTGCGTCGTGCACGCTGAACGGGAGCTCTTTTTGCAAAGCCGCAAGCTCAGCATCCATTTCAGCCGCCTGCGCTGACAGCCTGTTTTTTAATGAGGTCTGTCTGACAGTCGCGTCATTATTTTTCACGCCCCACTCCAGCGCTTCCTCTTCCCCGCATAAAATGAGAAATTTCTTCGCCCTCGTGATGGCGGTATATAGAAGGTTTCTTCTGAGCATTCTATAGTAGCCCTTCACTACTGGAAGAACCACGATCGGAAATTCACTGCCCTGCGATTTATGAATAGAGCAGCAATACGCATGAGTAAACTGACTGAAGTCTTTTTTCGTAAATGTCATTTCATTGCCGTCAAAAGAGACAACAGCCATGTCTTCTTTTTCTGTATTTTCCTTCGCGTAGAAAATGGAAGTGATTTCTCCAATATCGCCGTTAAACACATTGTTTTCCGGCTGATTGACAAGCTGCAAAATTTTATCCCCGGTTCTATAGACAACGTCACCGAACTTAATTTCCCTCCGCTTTTCTTTTGGAGGGTTTAAAATATCCTGCAGCATCACATTCAGCTCATTGATTCCGGCTTTCCCTCTGTACATTGGGGCGAGGACCTGTATATCTTTTGCCGTATATCCTTTTTTCAATGCATTCGCGACAACCTTCTCAACCACTTCTTTAATTTGCGAACCACCGCAGCGAATAAAGGAACGATCCTTTGTCGGGGCCGTCAGGTTGTTTGGAAGCAGCCCGTTTTTCATCTCGTGGGCAAGCTCAACAATCGACGATCCTTCCGCTTGCCGGTAGATGTCTGTCAGTCTTACGGTCGGAATCACCTGGGATGCCAAAAGGTCTCTGAGCACTTGACCGGGTCCGACGGAAGGCAGCTGGTCTTCGTCTCCGACAATGATGATTTGAATATGGTCAGGGATCGCTTTGAACAAATGATTCGCAAGCCATATATCAAGCATACTCGCTTCATCGATAATCAAAAGCTTCCCTTCAATCGGCTGGTCCTCTGTATGAGTAAATCCTTCCGCGCCGTTCCAGCCGAGCAGCCGGTGTATCGTAACCGCCGGAAGACCCGTTGACTCACTCATTCGTTTCGCCGCTCTACCTGTAGGCGCGGCCAGCACAATCGGAAAGGCTTCATCTTTTTTATAATCCGACGGATCAAGCGAAGCACCGTGGAGTTCTCCATACAATTCTACAATGCCTCTGATGACCGTTGTTTTACCGGTACCCGGCCCTCCCGTTAAAAGAAGCATCGGTGACGACAGCGCTTTTTGTATCGCTTCCTTCTGACTCGGCGCGTACTGAACATTCATACGCTCTTCCAATTCTCCTAAAGCCAGAAGGAATTCTGATTCAGGAAACTGATCGTCATATTCGGTTTGGCTTGCGATCTGTTTCACACGCTTTGCAACATTTTGTTCAGCGAAAAACAGCGACGGGAAGTAACATCGTTCATCTTCAATGACAATATCCTTATTTTCTCCAAGCGCAATCATTGCATTAGCGGCATCCATTTCTGTAATGCGCTGTCCATCTGCCGCTGACTGATTTAACAGCGTTTGGGTTTCGATAATCAGCTGCTTCTTTTCTATGTACGTATGCCCTTCTGAAAGGCATGTCGTTTCAAGCGTGTACAAAATAGCCGCTTTTATCCGCTCAGGATGATTCCCTGAGAGCCCCATTCTTCCGCCAAGCTCATCTGCTTTTCCAAAGCCTATGCCTTCCACGTCTCTCACAAGCTGATAAGGGTTTTCCTGAATTTTCTCCAGCGTCTCGGATTCATAGGCCTGATAGATTTTCATAGACAGCTGAGGGCCGAACCCAAATTGATTCAGCGAAATCATAATTTGCTCCAGTCCCTGATGCCGCTGCAAAGCACCGGCAAGGGTGTCAGCTTTCTTTTTTGACAGTCTCGGAACATCATAAAGGACTGAAGAATCAGCCAAAATTTTATTAATCGCACTGTCACCCAGTTTTTTCACAATCTCTTCAGCGGTTTTTTTACCGATTCCTTCAAACAGATCGCTCGACAAATACTGAATGACGCCTTCTTTTGTTGTCGGGATCTCCTTTTTGAAATGCTCAGCTTGAAATTGCAGTCCGAACTTTGGGTGAGTAACGGTTTTTCCGTAAAACGTGTAGGTCTCTTCTTCTTGAAGCGCAGGGAAGTAGCCCGTCACGGATACGACTTTATCTTCAATAGCTTCGGAGGTCTCTGTGACTTTCACTTTCAGAACCGTATATAAATTGGCGTCATTGTGATAAATGACGGTGTTTACTGTCCCTTTTAAAAAGGGCTCCTCCTCCATTTTCAGCTGATCCGGGTGCTGCTGCACGAGCCGTCCCTCCTCCTGAGCTTTTTATGATGGGTCGATCAGTTTTTTTGCATGAAGCGCCAGCATATGATCGGGCTGGATTTCGATAGCCTTATCCAGCATTTCAAGCGCTTTTTCACGATTTTCTTTATAAGCATAAGCGACACCGGAATTATAAAACGCATCCGCGTGCCCCGGGTCTTGCTCTGTTACAGCTTCGAATTGGCTGAGTGCTTCGTCCAGCATGCCTTCGTTCGCTAAGCACATCCCGAATTGGAAACGCGCTTCTGCATCGTTTTCATTCAGCTCGACGGCTCTTTGTAAATATGGCAGAGCGAGCTTAGGCTGCTCAAGCTTTACGAGAACGGTTCCAAGCATGTAGAAAAGATCACCGTTCTCCATTCCGGCACGCAGCGCTTTTTCAAACATGTCTTTCGCTTCTTTGTACATTTCTTTTACAACATAGACATTTCCTGCTCCATAATAAGCAGTGGCTGCCCCGCTGTCTAAGTCAAGCGCTTTTTCATAAAACGCAAGCGCCCGTTCCAGTTCATTTACTGATGAAAGCAGGTTAGCAAAGTTAATATACGGAATTGCGTCTTCTTTGTTCTCTTCAATCGCTTTTGTAAAATTCTCTGCCGCTTTTTCGTAATCGCCTTCCTGCATTGCCTCTATACCGGCTTGATTGTAGTCCACAGACATCTTCCTTTCATTAAAAAACCCCAACTCGCTGTTGAGGTTTTTTTCATTTTATACATACCACAATTTTGTTCCGTCTTTATATACGTCATCGATGGTTCCGCCGCCAAGGCATTCTTCGCCATCATAAAAGACAACGGCTTGTCCCGGTGTGACAGCACGGACCTGTTCGTCGAAGATAACCTCCGCTTCGCCTTCCCCAGTCATTCGAACCGTGACTTTATGGTCTTCTTGACGGTAACGGAATTTAGCCGTGCAGGAAATCTCTTCGCCCTTCATGATATCCGAACGAACCCAGCTGATATTGGTTGCTGTGATTTTATCGGAGTAAAGGAGCGGGTTGTGGAACCCTTGATCCACGTAAAGGATGTTCTTTTCAAGATCTTTACCGACCGCAAACCACGGCTCGCCGCTTCCGCCGATGCCAAGGCCGTGACGCTGTCCGATCGTGTAGTACATTAACCCGTCATGGCGTCCTTTTACTTCGCCGTCCATCGTCATCATATCGCCCGGCTGTGCAGGGAGATATTGGCTGAGAAACGTTTTGAAGTTGCGTTCGCCGATAAAACAGATGCCTGTGCTGTCTTTTTTCGTTGCCGTTGCAAGTTCTGCTTCTTTGGCAATTTCACGCACACGGCTTTTTTGAAGCTCGCCGATCGGGAACATGACTTTGCTTAGCGTATCTTCTGTCAGCTGATTCAAGAAGTACGTTTGATCTTTGTTTTCATCAATGCCGCGCAGCATTCTGACTTTGCCGCCGCTTCTGTCGACCCTTGCATAGTGGCCAGTCGCTAAATAGTCGGCGCCAAGTGACAGGGCATGCTCCAAAAATGCCTTGAATTTAATTTCTTTGTTGCACAGCACATCCGGGTTTGGTGTTCTGCCTGCTTTATATTCATCGAGGAAGTATTGAAATACCTTCTCGTAATATTGCTTTTCAAAATTAACGGCATAGTACGGAATTCCGATTTGATTGCAGACGCGGATCACATCTTCATAATCCTCTGTCGCCGTGCAAAAACCGTTTTCGTCCGTATCATCCCAGTTTTTCATAAAGATTCCGATCACGTCATAGCCCTGTTCTTTTAACAGCAGAGCCGCCACAGATGAGTCTACTCCGCCGGACATGCCGACAACGACTCTTGTATCCTCCGGCCGTTTTTCCATTTCATTCACTCCAATAATTAAGTCCGCCTTATTGTGTCAGCCGCTTTACAACGGCAGCCACATGTTCGGCAGCGGTTTTCACTTGCTCAGCCGTATTGCCGAGACCGAAGCTGATTCGAATTGAGGACGTCAGCCGGTCGCTCTCTTCACCGAACATGGCAGTCAGAACGTGTGACGGCAGGACTGAACCAGCGGTGCACGCTGATCCGCTGGAGACCGCGACTCCCGCCATATCAAGATTTACCAGCAGTGCCTCCACAGATACACCCGGAAAATAAAGGTTCATAACATGCGGAAGGCTATGCTCTTGATCTCCATTGATCTCGAATGCCACACCGGCATCCTTAAGCGTGCCGGCAATGATTGTTTTAAACGATTGATACTTCTCGTTTTTTTCGTCCCGTTCTTCGCCCGACAGCTTGACCGCTTCTTTCAGCCCGACAATTCCCGGAACATTTTCTGTTCCGGCACGGCGTTTTCTCTCTTGCTCTCCTCCGAATAACAGCGGAGAAAGCTTTACATACTTACTTGCATATAAAAAGCCTGTCCCTTTTGGCCCGTTGAGCTTGTGCCCAGAAACAGACAGAAGGTCAATATGGCTGCTTTTCACATCAATTGGAAAAAATCCGAATGCCTGAACAGCATCGGTATGAAAATAAGCCTTATGTTCCTTCAGCAGCTGGCCGATTTCATCGATCGGCTGCACAGTTCCGACTTCGTTATTTCCATACATCACTGTCACAAGGATTGTATCATCACGGAGTGCTTCTTTCACCTGATTTGCACTGACTCTGCCGTTTTCATCAACATCCAGATACGTCACTTCAAATCCGTCTTCCTCCAGTTTTTCACATGTGTGAAGCACGGCATGATGCTCAATTTTTGTCGTGATGATATGTTTTCCCTGATCTTTTCTGGCAAGCGCAGTTCCCATTATCGCTAAATTATCGGCTTCCGTTCCCCCGCTAGTGAAAATAATTTCCTGTTCTGCCGCACCAATTTCAGCTGCAATCTGCGCTCTTGCTTCGTCCACCCATTTCCGTGATTCCCTTCCAAATGAATGAATGCTGGATGGATTGCCGAAATTTCCGGAGAAATGCGGTATCATTTTCTCCAGCACGCGATCATCCATCGGAGACGTTGCGGCGTGATCCAAATAAATCCGTTCCATTTTGTTTTACACCTCTGATCTAAATATAGAACATATAAGCTTCTTGCTCTCCATCTGTGTAGCTGGCAAGGTCCTCTAATGTTGTGCTGTCTAACACTTCTTTAACGGCATCCCGTATGCGGATCCACAGCTCCCGCTTGGCAGGCTCCTCGTCTTCGAGCACTTCCACAGGGCTGATCGGACCTTCAAGCACGCGGATGATGTCTCCAGCTGTAATGGCATCCGGCTCACTGCCTAATACGTATCCGCCGTATGCGCCTCTGATGCTTTTGACTAAGCCGGCATTTCTGAGCGGTGATACCAGCTGCTCTAAATAATGCTCTGACAAATTATTTGTCTGTGCGATGCTTTTTAATGAAGTCGGGCCTTCACCATGCTTTTTCGCGAGCTCGATCATAATGGTGAGACCGTATCTTCCTTTAGTTGATATTTTCAACATGAACACCTCTGTTATTTCATGATTTTCCATATATATAATGGTAATTTCTATATAATTCGTCCGTTTATTAAATAATAGACCAACTGCTATTATAGCATACCTTCTGCGAATTTTCATGGAAGCCGGCGGAAACAAGGCTTCCCCCTTTTCTAATTTCCGGTTTTCCGTTACCCTGTAATTAAGTAAGGAGAGATGATGATGAAGCCATTGGCATATCGGATGCGTCCGACGAAAATAGAGGATATTATCGGCCAGCAGCATCTGGTGGCTGAAGATAAAATTATCGGCAGAATGGTTCAGGCAAAACATTTGTCATCCATGATTTTGTACGGGCCTCCCGGAATTGGAAAAACCTCAATCGCAACAGCAATCGCCGGTTCAACAAGTATTGCTTTCCGCAAGCTGAATGCCGTTATTAACAATAAAAAAGATATGGAGATCGTAGCCCAAGAAGCCAAAATGTCCGGCCAGGTCATTTTGATTTTGGATGAAGTCCACAGACTCGATAAAGGAAAACAGGATTTTCTTTTGCCTTATTTAGAAAATGGCATGATTATTTTAATCGGCGCCACTACAGCTAACCCATATCACGCCATAAACCCGGCCATCAGAAGCCGAACGCAGATTTTTGAGCTAGAGCCCTTAACACCTCAATTGATTAAACAGGCTTTAGAGCGAGCTCTTCATGATGAGCACCGGGGGCTTGGCACGTATTCTGTTACAATTGATGACCAGGCGATGGAGCACTTTGCCCACGGATGCGGAGGAGATGTCCGTTCCGCTTTAAATGCGCTTGAGCTTGCCGTATTATCAACGAAGGAGTCTGCGGACGGCGTGATTCACATCACATTAGAGACTGCGGAAGAATGCCTGCAAAAGAAGAGTTTTTCTCACGATAAAGACGGTGATGCGCATTATGACGTCTTGTCCGCTTTTCAAAAATCGATCCGCGGCTCTGATGCCAACGCCGCTCTTCACTATTTGGCCAGATTAATTGAAGCGGGTGACTTGGAAAGCATCGCGAGAAGACTCTTGGTTATCGCCTATGAGGATATCGGCTTAGCCAGCCCGCAGGCCGGACCTAGAGTGCTGCATGCAGTTCAGACCGCCGAACGTATTGGCTTCCCTGAAGCGCGCATACCGCTGGCCAATGCGGTAATTGAGCTCTGTCTCTCGCCGAAATCCAATTCAGCTATTTTAGCAATCGATGAAGCGCTCGCGGACATCAGAGCAGGAAAAATCGGCGATGTCCCAAAACATTTAAAAGACGCGCATTATAAAGGAGCACAGGAACTTGGAAGAGGAATCGACTATAAATACCCTCATCATTACGAAAATGGATGGGTTGAACAGCAGTACCTCCCTGATCCTTTAAAGAACAAGCAATATTACAAACCGAAGCAAACTGGTAAATTTGAATCTGCGTTAAAGCAAGTGTACGATAAATTAATAAAAAGAAAATAAAAAACAGCCTTGAATATGCTTCAAGGCTGTTTTTTCATTATTTATCCTTCACGCGTTTGATTTCAATATCTTTCAAAAGATCCATGACAACATGACCGCCCATAATCAATCCCGCAACAGACGGCACAAAAGCATTAGAGGACGGCGGCATTTTGGCTTTGCGGATTTTCGCATCGTCATTTCCGACTTCTTTTCTGACGTCTTCCCGGATCACAATTGGGCTTTCATCGGAGAAAATCACTTGAACACCCTTTTTGATGCCTTCTTTACGGAGTCTCGTACGAACTACCTTTGCAATCGGGTCAGTATGTGTTTTAGAAATATCTGCGATTTGGAAACGTGTCGGGTCTGTCTTGTTCGCCGCACCCATGCTGGAGATCAGCGGAATATCCCGTTTCAGACATTCTTTCATTAAATGGATTTTATAATGAATGGTGTCTGACGCATCAATTACGTAGTCAAGGTTATACTCAAAGAATTGCTCATACGTTTCTTCCGTATAGAACATTTTTAACGAAATCACTTCACACTCAGGGTTAATGTCTGCAATACGCGCTTTCATTAAATCCACTTTCGGCTGACCGACAGTTGAAAGAAGAGCGTGAAGCTGACGGTTTACGTTTGTGATGTCCACATCATCCTTATCGACAAGCAGGATGCGTCCAACGCCTGAACGTGCAAGCGCCTCCGCTGCGAACGATCCGACGCCTCCAACTCCAAGCACAGCAACCGTGCTGTTTTTCAGCGTTTCAAGGCCTTCTTTTCCGATAGCTAATTCATTGCGTGAAAACTGGTGTAACAAGAACCTCACTCCACATTCGTAATCTGGTTTTCATATGATAAATGGCTATTACAGAAACAGCCGTTTTTTCTGCGCATAAAAAATAAAGTCCCAATTGTGCCGTTGCAGCTTTCCTTTGTTTTGAACCCGCTCTCAGCAGGTGGGTGCCCTCTTTTAAATCTTGTAAGTCCTCTTTACCGAATGAAAAGAGGCATGTACGCCATTTAAAAATGCGGGCTCCCAAATCAAAAAAATGTTCGGTCAAAACTAGGTGTACAACTAACACATCAGGACTTTATTTAACTTGTCAAAATCATATCATAGACGATTTTGATTTTCAAGAATCGAACTGCACATTCAGTTCTTTACTTTTGTTTTAATAGAAAGATGAAGTTCATCAAGCTGCGCATCGCTTACTTCTCCCGGCGCATCTGTCATCAGACAGCTTGCACTTGCCGTTTTCGGGAAAGCGATCGTATCTCTCAGATTCGTCCGGCCGGCAAGAAGCATCACGAGACGGTCTAAACCAAGCGCGATTCCGCCGTGCGGAGGAGCGCCGTATTCAAATGCCTCAAGAAGGAATCCAAACTGTTCTGCTGCTTCTTCTTTTGTGAAACCAAGCAGTGCAAACATTTTTTCCTGAATATCCTTTTCGAAAATACGGATCGAACCGCCGCCAAGCTCATAGCCATTTAAGACGAGGTCATAGGCTTGCGCTTTCATGTCCTCAGGCGCTGTTTCAATCAGCTCAAGGTCTTCACGGACAGGCATTGTAAACGGATGGTGCGCTGCGTAAAAACGGCCTTCCTCCGCATCATGCTCTAAGAGCGGCCAGTCAATAACCCATAAGAAATTGAAGAGGTTTTCGTCAATGAGTCCCCGTTCTTTCCCAAGCTTTAAGCGCAGGGCGCCGAGTGATGCGGCAACAACTTCGAATTTATCCGCTCCGAACAGCAGCAAGTCACCCTCAGCGGCGTTAAGTGCTTCAATCAGCTTGGACTGCTTTTCATCGTCAAAGAATTTGGCGATCGGGCCTTTCACTCCGTCCGCTTCGACCTTCACCCAAGCAAGTCCTTTCGCTCCGTAATTTGCGGCAAACGCGCCCAGAGCATCGATGTCTTTTCTTGAGTAATCGCCTGCCCCGCCTTTTACGTTGATGGCTTTTACTACTCCGCCGTTTGCCACAGCTGATGAGAACACCTTAAATTCAGTATCTTTTACAATGTCAGATACATCTGTCAAAAGCATGTCAAAGCGAGTATCCGGTTTATCAGAACCGTATTTGTTCATCGCCTCGTCATACGTCATTCGAGGCAGAGGAAGCTTGAGTTCCACACCTTTCGTTTCACGCATAATCTTTGCCATCATATCCTCAGCCAATGACATAATGTCTTCCTGGCTCATAAAGGACATTTCAATATCGATTTGCGTAAACTCAGGCTGGCGGTCCGCACGCAAGTCCTCATCGCGGAAACAGCGGGCAATCTGATAATAGCGTTCAACGCCTGAGACCATCAGAAGCTGTTTAAATAGCTGCGGAGATTGAGGGAGCGCATAGAATTCACCTTCGTGCACACGGCTCGGCACCAAGTAGTCACGTGCGCCCTCAGGTGTGCTTCCTGTTAAAATCGGCGTTTCAATATCAAGAAATCCTTTTTCATCTAAAAAGCCCCGAGCAGCTCTCGTCACGTTATGGCGCAGCTGAATCGTTTGAAACATAGCCGGTCTGCGCAAATCTAAGTAACGGTATTTTAAACGCACGTCCTCTGATACATCATCCGCTTGATCAGAAATGGCAAACGGAGGCGTCTTCGCAGCACTCAATACAGTCACTGCATCAGCGTGAATTTCAATCGCGCCTGTTTTCAAATTCTTATTCACTGTACCTTCTTCGCGCGCAACCACTTTTCCTTGAATATCAAGTACGTATTCGTTTCTGATGCCTTCCGCAATAGCAAGCGCTTCTTTTGATACATCAGGGTTAAAAACGACTTGAACAATTCCCGTACGGTCACGCAAGTCAATAAAAATCAATCCGCCGAGGTCCCGTCTTTTTTGGACCCAGCCTTTCAGCGTTACAGATTCGCCAATTGCTTTTTCAGTCATTTCGCCGCAATAATATGTTCTTCCAAACAATGCGTTCCACTCCTTATCCCTTTTGGTTTGCTTTCATCACATGTATAAATTCATCAAGAGCCACTTCAATCTGTTCGCCTGTTTTTGCATCCTTTACATTGATTTTGTTTTGAGCAAGCTCATCCTCTCCCAAAATCGCAATAAATCTGGCGTTGAGGCGGTCAGCTGTTTTAAACTGGCCTTTCATTTTCTTATTTTCGTAATCAATTTCACTGGAAATGCCTGCTTCTCTCAGTTTGTACACCAACGAAACGGAATAATCCTTCGCTTTTTCACCAAGCGTCACGATATAGCAGTCAATCCCCTGATCAACAGGCAGTTCTCTTTTTTCAGCATCAATTGCGGCAAGCAGGCGTTCAATGCTCATCGCAAATCCGATGCCGGGCGCTTCTGGTCCGCCGATTTGCTCGACCAATCCGTCATAGCGGCCGCCGCCGGCAAGCGTTGTAATCGCGCCAAAGCCTTCCGCATTGCTCATGATTTCGAATGCGGTATGGTTATAATAATCCAGCCCTCTCACAAGGTTAGGATCAATTTCATAAGAAATGCCGAGATCGTTTAAATATTGCTTCACTTTGTCAAAATAAGCGGCTGATTCTTCATTTAAGTAAGTAAGAATAGAAGGTGCCGATTTCATCAGCTCATGATCCCGGTCCTTTTTGCAATCCAAAATTCTGAGCGGATTGGTGTGCAGACGTGACTGACAGTCTGAACAAAATTCCTCGATGCGCGGCTCAAAGTGTTTCACGAGCGCTTCTCTGTAGCTTTTGCGGCTGTCCCGATCGCCAAGACTGTTTATCACAAGCTTGACGTTTTTCAAGCCGGCCTTCTGATAAATCCCCATCGCCAGCGCCATTACTTCAGCATCTATTGCAGGGTCTTTCGAACCAATCGCTTCGATTCCAAACTGATAAAACTGGCGGTAACGGCCTGTCTGCGGACGTTCGTAACGGAACATCGGCCCGACATAATACAGCTTTGTCGGCTGAACAGGATTCGCAAATAATTTATTTTCATTAAAAGCGCGAACTGCTGCAGCAGTTCCCTCGGGGCGAAGCGTCAGGCTTCTGCCTTTGCGGTCTTGGAAGGTGTACATTTCTTTTTGTACAATATCCGTAGACTCTCCGACGCCTCTGGCGAACAGTTCTGTATGCTCAAAAATCGGCGTGCGGATTTCTTTATATTGATAAGTTCGGCAAGTGTCTCTCATGATTTGTTCAACATACTGCCAGCGCTCTGATTCTCCGGGCAGAATATCTTGTGTTCCTCTTGGAATGTTATATCCCATGTGTAGACCTCCTTATGTATCCCTTATAAAATATACATTTATCGTCAATGATGAAAAATAAAAAAACTCCCGCCCCTACTATACACATATAGTAGGGACGAGAGTTATACCCGTGGTGCCACCCTAGTTGGAATATTTTCGTATTCCCGCTCGATCCTTTAACGCAGGTTCACGTTCACTGCCTAATGACGGTATCACGCGTTCAGCAGGAAACCTCCGGAGTGTTGTTTCGAGAAAGACGCAATGGGAGCCGCTTTCAGCCTGGGGCGGTTCCTCTCTAGCCATGCAATCTGACCTACTCTTCTCCATTATTGGTTCAGTTTAATTTTTATTTATTATGTACTCGATTTCTATTATAATAATGGCATTGCCGTACTCTGTCAAGCTTTATTCCGGTTGTTTTTCTGCTGTGATGCTTCTTTGGACATAAGACCAAATTCCGTTGCCGTTTCAGTGAGATAACCGATTGTATCAGGATCGGCATGATCACTGAAATGCAGGTTTCCTTCGCCGTCGTAAAATGCACGCCCCATTTTTGGATGATATTTCATGATTTGCACACCTTTTTGATTGGATTTATGCCTAGTATAAACAAATCATTTTATTTTTATTTAAAAATCAGAAAGGACTTTACGATATTAAGAAAGAATGCTTTTTTTTACGATCATTAGAAAGGAGGACACAATGAGCAAGAAACACTTTGTCCTTATTGTATGTATTATCGTCGCCGGGGCGCTTTTCCCGCCTTTTTCTGCCGTTACAGCCGCTCAGGGAGAAGCGGTCATCGCAACAGATGAAATGAACGTCAGAAGCGGTCCGGGGCTTAGCTACGGCATCATGGCGGAGGTGAAAAAAGGAGAACGCTACCCCATCTTGAAGGAAGACGGAGACTGGGTGCAAATACAGCTTGGTTCCGGAGATAAAGGGTGGGTTGTCTCCTGGCTTATTACTAAGGAAAAACAGTCAGGCACAAGCTCTACAGACAGCAGTGAAACTGTTACATCAACAGATCCCGATTTACGGATGAGAACAGGCCCTGGTACTTCATACGAAGTCATCGGCAAATTCCCGCAGGGCAGCCAAGCCGCAGTGATTGACAAGGATTCCGGCTGGATCAAGATATCATATCGAAATTCCACCGGATGGGTATCTTCCGAATACGTCACTTCAGGCAGCGGCAGTTCAGCGTCTGAGGAAAGTGATCAGACAGAATCATCTGGTTCAACAACGGGCACGGTTGGCGTTTCTTCACTGAATGTCAGAGGGTCCGCCTCACATGATGCAGCGATTATAACAAAACTTTCACGAGGAACGAAGCTTACAATCCTCGAAGAGAAAAACGGCTGGCTCCATATTAAAGTGAATGGGCTAAAAGGCTGGGTCGCAAGCCATTACATTGTGACCAGTTCTGACCCAGCTGGAGATTCAGCTGATGTCAGCAGTTCAGACAGTACAAAAAAAGCCTATATCGTATACGGAGGAACGAATTTAAGAAGCGATGCCTCAACGTCAGCTTCAATCGTTAAACGCGCAGCCAAAGGCGATGCGTACTCCATTACCGGAGCAAAGGGCAGCTGGTATGAAGTAAAACTTGACAATGGGCAGACCGCTTATGTCGCCAACTGGGTGGTACAGACGTCTAAAAGCGCTGAAGAATCCGGAGAGCCGCCTGTCGCTGATTCCGCTTCCGGAAGCGGGTCGCTGAAAAACAAAGCGATTGTTGTCGATCCGGGGCATGGAGGAAAAGACAGCGGAACGATCGGCTATTCAGGCCAATTCGAGAAAAAACTGACGATCAAAACGGCGAAACTGCTGGCTAGCAAACTTAGATCAGCAGGAGCAGACGTGTATGTGACACGGCAGGATGATACATTTGTCAGCTTACAGTCACGAGTCTCGACGTCTCACTACCGCAACGCAGACGCCTTCATCAGCATTCATTACGACAGCTTTGCGGATACTTCTACAAGGGGAAGCACAGCTTATTACTACAGTCCTGCAAAGGATCAGGAACTGGCATCAGATGTACACTCT
Source organism: Bacillus sp. AF23 (assembly GCF_020861455.1). Lineage (NCBI taxonomy): Bacteria > Bacillati > Bacillota > Bacilli > Caryophanales > Bacillaceae > Bacillus > Bacillus sp. AF23. Next base: position 12,612 of record NZ_JAJHVY010000007.1, on the reverse strand, counting down.
GAAGTGGTTAAGCGATCTTCAATTCCTGACCGCGGCGTACTGTTCGGAGATTATTATGTGCTCCGTGAAAACAAACAGCCCGCTATGCTGTACGAGCTAGGATATGTAAGCCATCCGCAGGAAGAAGCCATAGTACATAGCAATTCATATCAAGAAAAAGTAACAGACGGAATTGAGAGCGGATTGGAGAAATATTTCCAATAAAAAAGCTGCCTTTTGGCAGCTTTTTTATTTTGAATCCATAATCAAAGTAACCGGTCCGGAGTTAGTGAGCTTTACATCCATCATGGCGCCGAATTTACCTGTTTCTACTTTGATTCCTTTTTCACGAAGCAGGTCATTCCATTTTTCATAAAGGCCCAAAGCCTTATCAGGTTTTGCGGCGTTCATGTAGTTGGGGCGCCGTCCTTTTCTCGTATCTCCGTAAAGCGTAAACTGTGAAACAGACAAAATCTCTCCGCCTGTGTCCAGAAGCGACAAATTCATTTTTCCATCGCTGTCATCGAAAATGCGAAGATTCACCATTTTATCCGCTAAGTAAGCGGCGTCCTCTTCTGTATCATCGTGAGTGATGCCGACCAGGACCATAATGCCTTGTCCAATTTGGCCGATCACATCTCCATCAACGGTTACACTTGCTTCTGTTACTCGCTGAACGACTATTTTCATTTTGTGACTCCTTTAATTCATGACGCGGCGCACAGAATATATATCCCTTATTTGCTTAATGCGCTCGACGACTTTATGCAGATGATTGATATTCTGGATAAAAATGGCCATATGAATGGTTGCCACTTTGTTGCGATCCGATTTGCCAGAGACAGAAGAAATATTTGTTTTCGTTTCATTCACTGCCTGAAGCACCTCGTTAAGCAATCCGCGGCGGTCATACCCAAGAATCTCGATCTCAACATTGTATTCCTTGCGTTTTTGCACCTGTGACTCATGTTCCCACTCTACGGGGATCAGCCGCTCCTGTGCTTCATTCGTTTTGACATTCGGACAGTCGTCCCGATGGACGGAAACCCCTCTGCCTTTTGTAATGAAACCGACAATATGGTCACCAGGCACAGGATTGCAGCATTTCGATAAACGCACAAGAAGATTGTCGATCCCCTTGACGCGAACGCCAGCTTCCCGCTTTCTTCCTTGCGGATACGGTTTAGGCTCCGCAGCGACATCCTGAACGATTTTTTCTTGTTCTTCCTGATCGCGCTGTTTTCTTTCTTTTTCCGTCAGCCGGTTCGCCACCTGCAGGGCTGTGATGCCATTGTAGCCGACCGCTGCGTACATGTCTTCTTCATTTGAGAAATTAAATTTATCAGCCACTTTTTGGATGTTCTCCGGTGTCAAGACGTCCTTTACTTCAAAGTCCAGATTTTTAATTTCTTTTTCTACCAACTCACGGCCTTTTTCGACATTTTCTTCACGCCGCTGTTTCTTAAAGAATTGACGGATCTTATGCTTCGCCTGTGAAGTTTGAGCAAGCTTCACCCAATCCTGACTCGGTCCATAGGAATGCTTGGACGTAAGAATTTCAACGATATCACCTGTCCGGAGCTTATGGTCAAGGGTCACCATTTTTCCGTTGACCTTCGCACCGATTGTTTTATTGCCGATTTCAGAGTGAATCCGGTAAGAGAAATCAATCGGGACAGAACCGGACGGAAGCTCGATGACATCTCCTTTTGGCGTAAAGACGTACACCATATCCGAGAACAAATCGATTTTGAGCGATTCCATAAATTCTTCGGCATCTGTTGATTCATTTTGGAATTCCAAAATTTCGCGGAACCATGAAAGCTTTTTCTCAAATGTTGCACTTTCACTCGCTGCTTTTCCTTCTTTATAAGCCCAGTGAGCCGCAACCCCGTATTCTGCGATTTCATGCATTTCGAAGGTGCGGATCTGCACTTCCAGCGGGTCGCCTTTAGGCCCTATAACTGTTGTATGAAGCGATTGGTACATGTTCGGCTTCGGCATTGCGATATAATCTTTGAACCTGCCGGGCATCGGCTTCCAGCAGGTATGAATAATGCCGAGCACCGCGTAGCAGTCCTTTATGCTGTTCACGAGAATCCGGACAGCAAGCAGATCATAAATTTCATTGAATTGCTTATTTTGCAGCACCATTTTTCTATAGATACTGTAAATATGTTTCGGCCGGCCTGAGAAGTCAGCCTTGATGTTGACTTCTTCGACACGTTTTTTCACCTCATTGACAACCTCGTCGACATAAAGCTCGCGTTCTGCGCGTTTTTTCTTCATGAGGTTGACAATTCTGTAATATTGCTGAGGATTCAAATAACGGAGCGCCGTATCTTCCAGTTCCCATTTAATCTTTGAAATCCCGAGGCGATGAGCCAAAGGAGCAAAAATTTCCAGCGTTTCATTAGAAATTCTGCGCTGTTTTTCTTGGGGAAGATGTTTCAGCGTCCGCATATTGTGAAGACGATCCGCCAGCTTGATCAGTATGACCCGGATATCTTGAGCCATAGCGACAAACATTTTGCGATGATTTTCCGCCTGCTGTTCCTCTTGAGATTTATATTTAATTTTACCGAGCTTCGTTACACCGTCCACAAGCATTGCCACTTCCTCGGAGAATGCTTCCTTCAGGTCATCAAGCGTCACATCAGTATCCTCCACTACATCATGCAGAAATCCGCCCGCGATTGTGGATGGATCCATTTCAAGATCAACGAGAATTCCCGCAACCTGAATCGGATGAATAATGTAAGGCTCACCTGATTTGCGGTATTGCTCGCGATGAGCATCTTCAGCGTACAGGTATGCTTTTTCGACAAATGCGATATGCTCATCGGATAGATAACTGCGCGCTTTATCAATAACTTGCTCGGCAGTCAATACTTGTTCGTTCGCCATGGAATCACCTTTTTTAAAATGTAAACTGTATTGTAGTTTATTATCAAGAAAAAAACGATAGATGTAAAGAGCAGAAGTTCAAATCACCAAATAATATATCAAATAAATGCAAAACAATAGGAAAAAAGCACCCTGTATCGAGTGCTTTTTCCTTTATGAGGTTATCTTTAGTATTTCATTAGTGTTAAGATGTCATAATTATCAAGTTTATTTCTGCCGTCAAGGTAAGAAAGCTCGATTAAGAAAGCGATACCAGCTACAATGCCGCCAAGCTCCTCAACTAGTTTGATTGTAGCTTCAATGGTGCCGCCTGTCGCAAGCAGGTCATCTGTAATAAGCACACGCTGGCCTGGCAAAATCGCATCTTTATGGATCGTTAATACATCTTTGCCATACTCCAAACCGTAATCCACTTTGATGACCTCACGCGGCAATTTGCCTTCTTTGCGAACCGGTGCAAAACCGACGCCGAGCGCGTAGGCAACCGGACAGCCGATAATAAAGCCGCGCGCCTCCGGGCCGACAACCAAATCAATTTGTTTTTCTTTCGCATATTCAACAATTTGATCTGTTGCATAGCGATAGACATCGCCTTTATCCATCAGTGTCGTAATATCTTTAAATTGCACGCCCTCTTTCGGGTAATCGGGTACAATTGTTACGTATTGTTTTAAATCCATCTGTTTTATGTCCTCCTCGTACTTTCATAAGCCTCTGAATCTTGTTTCATCAGCTTATTCAGCCATTCCTTCAGCTCTTCAGCCGCAGAATAATTCAGCTTTTGATCCAGCTCCATCAGCTGCTGTTTTGCTTGATATGTTTGTGAGTCCGTTAAATCGCGTTTTTTCGCTCCGCTTATCACAGACAGCACACCATTCTCTATTTTAACAAAACCGAGATCAAAAAACACCTTTGTCATGAAATTGATTGTTTCAACGGACCAGCCTTTATGCCTCGCAAGCTCTGAACCGTGTTTTTTCAAGTCAAAAGCGCCTCTTTTCAGCAAGAATGCATAATACCATTTAAAGTGGTCTCTTGCCGGAAAAGATGATAAAAAGTGTTCCTCATGATTGAGAAAGATGAAGTAAATCCGCTCAGGCGCTTTGCCTTCCAGCAAACGTGCGAGCATGTCCAGCGAAGGCGGAGAATCCAGTAATACAATATATGCACCGTCAAGTTCATATGCCTTCGCTTGGTCTTCAGAACTGATAACGTGCACGTCATGGCGAAGATCTTCAGACTGAAGAAGCGTTGTAGTTTCTTCTTTGAAGGAGACAATGACTCGTTTATCAGACGGAAGGGCGGAAACCGTATCTTTCCACGTGCGTTTTCCTCTTAAGTCAAACAGCTGCCATTCAGCAACAGCCGCATCCTTGATCATCAGCTGCGGTTTTTTTCTGTTATTCCATTCATTGATCGACATTTCACCAACAATCGAAATTTTTGAACCGGGTACAATACTTTCCTCAAGCTCGCCTTTATTAAAACCGACGCAGTCAAGCTGGGATGAATCGTTTCTAATCGTCATTTTGACATGATTTTTATTCGCCCCGATTTTGCGGACATCTTCCAGCACTGCGTTTTCTACCATCACATGCGGTTTCGGATTCAGCATGCCGAAGGGAGAAAGCAGATTCATCTCTGTGATGCTTTCAACCGTAATGTCCTCCACGCTGCATACGAGGTCTACTTCCTGTACAGGAATAAAATCTTCTTCTGTAAGCGTATTGTCAGCTATCTCATTCAGCCTGTTCCGCAATTCCGGCACATCTTCGGCATTCAGCGTCATGCCAGCCGCCATTGGATGGCCTCCAAAGTGCGGAAGAATATCTCTGCATTCAGAAAGGCTTTCAAACAAATTAAATCCCCTGATGCTTCGTGCCGAACCTTTGGCGATCCCTTTTTCTTCATCAATTCCAAGGACAATGGCCGGGCGGTAGAAACGGTCTACAAGCTTTGAAGCTACAATTCCGACGACTCCGGGATTCCACCCTGCTTTTGCCACGACAATCGCAGTTTGATTAAGCCCTTCTTGTTCAACCATTTCAATCGCTTCATCCGTCATTTTGCTGACCATCTTTTGCCGTTCTTTATTAAGCTGATCGATTTCAGCGGCAAGCTCTTCCGCTTCAAACGGGTCCTCTGACATAAGCAAATGAACAGCAGGATCGGCCTGTTCAATTCTTCCGACTGCATTCAGTCTCGGTGCGAGCTGAAATCCGACGGTTTCTTCGTTCGCTTCTCCGATTTCTCCGCCTGAGAGCTTAATCAGTTCTTTTAAGCCAAGCCGGTTCGTCCGCCGGAGCTTTTCGAGACCTAATGTTGCAATTAATCTGTTTTCATCATGCAGCGGAACTAGATCGGCAATGGTGCCGATTGCCGCCAGGTCAAGAAGTTCATCTGGCAATTCGCCCAATAATGCGTGGGCAAGCTTAAACGCCACGCCCACTCCTGCAAGCTCCTTAAAAGGATAGGTGCAGCCAGGCTGCTTCGGGTGAACGATCGCATGAACATCCGGAAGTTCTGGTCCAGGCTCATGGTGGTCGGTAATGATGACATCTAAGCCAAGTTCCTTTGCTACCTTCGCTTCATGGACAGCGGCAATCCCCGTATCAACCGTAATAATGAGTGAGAAGCCTCGTTCTTTAATTGAACGAAACGCCTGTTCATTAGGGCCGTAGCCTTCTTTAAACCGGTCAGGTATATAAAAATCAACTTGCGCCGACAGCTTTTGCAAAGTGTGCAGCATCACTGACGTACTGGTAACTCCATCGGCGTCATAATCGCCATATATCATAATCTGTTCTTGTTGTGAAATCGCCTGTTTTATTCGTTCTACCGCTTCTTTCATCCCCTTCATCTCATAGGGATCATAGAATTCGGCATCCTTTGTATGTAAAAACAGCCTCGCGTTTTCTGCCGTATCAAAGCCTCTTTTTACAAGCAGCGACGCAACAAGAGGTGTTATGTCCAATTGTTCTGTGAGTGATTTGACCTTTTCCTGATCTGGTCGCTGGATTTCCCATCGCATTTTTGACGCTAACATAAATTCACCCCTCAACCACCCTATTATACTAGAGCATGCTGAGGGGTTTCAAATATAATTCGAAAACTAGTCTTTTTTCTCAATCATGGCGGATGCATCCTGTGTGTCGGCTTGAACATCATTCAAATGAGCATCCTCTTGGTTATGTATCACATCCTGTGCGGTTTTGGTTTCTTTCCGCAACGCTTTTATTTCTCTCTTTAATTTCATGACTTGAAAAATTCCGGCAGAAAAAACGATCAGCGCCCCCATCAGTACTGAACCTAAAATGACTAGAATAAGCGGCCACTCTGATCTGCCAAACAGGTAATCAACTTCTACAGATCTTACATTAATTACTGCGAAAACAGCGACAAGCAACGTAAAAATAAGTGCAAATATGATCGTCCATTGTTTGTTCATTCGATTACCCCCAAACTTCATTTATTGAGGTTAGTTTCCCTATTCACATTGGTTTTAAACATGGCTTGACGCGAGGTCAAGCCCCCAGTGCGGTTAATTTTTCTCGGATCAGCCTCTTCAGTCCGTCTCTCTCTCCGGAGATGACGAGTGTATCTCCTTCTTCTATCACTGTTTCAGATCCTGGATTCAATTGCTTTTGCTGATTCTTCTTTAATATAGCGATGACTGTCGCTTGATATTTCTGCCGCACGTCCAAATCACCGATGGTCTTGTGAACGGCTGGTGCTCCTGCTTCTGCTTTAAACCATTCTATGATCAAATCGTCAAGAGCCACTTCCACGGTTTCTAACGCTTTCGGTTTATATGCCATCCCGCCCAGAATCGCAGAAATCTGCCTCGCTTCCGCATCATCAAACTGTACGGATGTTACACATTCTTCATGATCATTTTCGTCAAAATAATACAGCTCTCTTCTGCCGTCGTCATGGATGATAATTGATATTTTATCTTGGTTTCTGGTGACAATCTCAACTTTTTGCCCGATACCCGGCAGCTCCGACTCGCGAACCTTCATACCCAAACCCTCCCACATATATGAAAACCTGTCACAAATCCTCTTCACACCATTTATATGTTTAATTGTAAGCGTATGTCATTATAGCAAATGTCTATTTTAAGATCAATCAAACGCCAAAAAATCAGGCTGTCCATAATGGACAGCCTGACAGTTACTCTATTGTTCCGTACCTTTTTTTAGTTCTTTCCCTTTCCAAACAAGCCAAATTTGCGCGGCAATGTAGAGGGATGAATAAACACCTGTTAACAGCCCAACCAATAGAGCGATTGAGAAGTTTGTAATAGAAGATGCTCCAAAGATCAGCAGTGTTATAACAACAATTACTACAGTTAATACAGTATTAATGGATCTTGTAAAGGTTTGCTGCAAGCTTAGGTTTACGATATGGCTCAAATCGGCAAACGTTTTCGGCTTGCGCTTTTTCAAATGCTCGCGAACCCTGTCAAATGTAACGATTGTATCGTTAATCGAATAACCGACAATCGTCAGGACGGCCGCAATAAAGGTAACATCTACCTCCAGCCTTGTAATGCTGAAAAATGTGATGATAAAGAAAGCATCATAAAGCAGTGAAACAATCGCAGCAATCGCCATTTTGTACTCGAATCGGATGGAAACGTAAATAATGATTCCGATTGAAGCAATGGCTACTGCGTACAATGCATTTCTCGCCAGTTCTTTACCAACAGTAGGTGACACCGTGCTGACATTCGGCTCGGATCCGTACTTGTCTTTAAAGTAATCTTTCACTCTTGCAATGGTTTCTTTATCAGGCACTCCTACAAAGCGGGCAACACCAATATTGCTCTTTTCGCCTGACAAGACAACCGTGTCAGGTTCCATGCCAAGTGATGCAAAGTCCTTCTCCACCTGCTCTGTCGTGAGCTTATGGTCACTTTGCACTTCAATCCGTGCGCCGCTCGCAAAGTCAATGCCCAAATTCAGCTTAAATACAAGCAGAATAATAATCCCGGCAATGGTAACTGCACTTGAGAAAATAAAGAAAAATTTTCGTTTGCTCGTAAAATTCCATTTTTGGAACGGCGTATACGGTTCTGTATTTTCATCTGTGTCCTGGATGTCCACAATATGTTTCTTTTTGACGCCAAACCAGCCTTTTTTCCGGTCTAACCATCTGCTTTCCACAAGAAGCGAGAGCAGAAATCTTGATAAGAAGACTGCGGTAATAAAGCTTGTCAGAATCGACAGAATCAGCATTGTCGCAAACCCTTTAACAGAGCTTGTCCCAAAGACAAAGAGCACAACCGCTGCAATAATGGTTGTAATATTGGCGTCAAAAATCGTCGCAAATGACCGTCTGTTTCCTGAGCGGAAGGCAGAACGGACGGATTTTCCTAGCTTAAGCTCTTCCTTAATCCGCTCATAGGTGATGATATTGGCATCTACAGCCATCCCGACCCCTAAAATGAGTGCGGCTATTCCCGGAAGAGTGAGAACAGCGTTCATCCAGTCAAAAATCTGGAGCGTAATGTATACATAAACTGATAGCGTAATCACCGCAATCAATCCTGGCAGGCGGTAATAGAAAAGCATAAATAGGAAAATAATAGCTATTCCGATAATACCTGCAAACACCGTATCGTGCAGCGCCTGCTGTCCAAATTGTGCGCCTACTGATGTTGAGTATTTTTCAGTCAGTTTAACAGGCAGCGCCCCGGCATTTAAAATGCTGGCTAAATCTTTCGCTTCCTGGACTTTGAAATGCCCTTCGATTTTTACATCTTTTGTGTTTAATTCCTGGCTTACATTCGGAGCGGAAACATATTTAGGGTTCTCTTTCTGAACTTCTTTTTTATAAGAGTCGCCTTTTTCGTAATCCAGCCAAATAACAAGCTGGTTGTTTGGCGCCATATTCATGACCTTTTTCGTCACTTCTCCGAATTTATCAGCGTCTTTCAATTTGATAGTGACAATCGGTTCATTTGTTGTACTATCATAAGTTTGTTGTGCGCCGTTTTCGACGAGATCCGCACCATTCAGCAATTCTTTATCATTTGCATCTCTGAAAGAAAGCTGAGCCTCAGTCGCCAAAATTTCCCGCGCTCTGTTTTGGTTTGTCACACCAGCGAGCTGAACACGAATCCGGTTATTTCCTTCAATTTGGATGTTCGGTTCACTGACACCGAGGACATTCGCCCTGCGATTCAAAGCCTCTACTGTGCTGACCAGAACGTCTTTTGTGATTTTGTCACCTTTTTTTACGGGCTGTACGTCATACAGCACCTCAAATCCGCCTTGCAAATCCAATCCTAACGTAATATTGTTTGCAGCAGGCTTTGTAAAGTAGCCCAGACCCGTGCCTATCAATAGAACGAAAAGGAAAAACGCAATCAAGCGTCCTTTTTTCATTATGTATATCCTCCCTTAAACCTATGCAGATCAACTGCTACCTCAGTAGTTCTTCCAATGCTTCCTGACCTTCTTCACTGCCCAGCCAATTAGACGTTTTAAATGACTCAACAGTTGCATAGTTCATAAATTCTCCAATTTTCACTGATAAAATATCCCTTGTCAGTTCATAGATGTGCAGCTCCGATTTCTTTTTCCACTTCTTGTTTTTTAAGTATGACCACAAACTATCGAGCTCAACATCATCATATCCCAGAATCTTAAACTCTTCCAGTTTGCTGTAAAGAAACGGCCTTACGTGGTCTTTATACAGATCGGCTGGATGCTTATCCACGAATTCCACGCTCCTTTTTTATTGTTTTTCAAGAAGACTTGTCATGCTTGGACGATATATACGCATATCTTTATTGTATATGATTCCAGGTAGTTTGAGAAGGCAGGGGGTAAAAATGGCGAAACAGACGTTTTTAAAGGGCACTCTTATCCTTATCGCAGCAGGGATGGTCACAAGAATGCTCGGCTTTGTCAACCGGGTGGTCATCGCCCGTTTTATCGGCGAAGAAGGGGTCGGGCTCTATATGATGGCGGCTCCTACCTTTTTCTTAGCCACTACATTAACTCAATTCGGTCTTCCCGTCGCGATCAGTAAGCTTGTCGCTGAAGCCAGCGCACGCGGAGATCATCAAAAAACGAAAAATATTTTAGTCATGTCTCTTACCATCACTGGGATTCTCAGCCTGATTTTCACACCGCTGTTTTTATTTTTCGCCCCGATAATGGCGGAAACCATGCTGACAGATCAGAGGACGCTGTACCCCCTCTTGGCCATTACTCCGGTCGTGCCGATTATCGCCATATCCAGTGTGCTGAGAGGGTATTTTCAAGGAAAACAAAATATGAACCCGCTTGCCGTTTCACAAGTCCTAGAACAGGTCGTCCGCATTTCTCTCGTGGCTGTATGTACGACGATTTTTCTCCCTTACGGAATTGAATATGCCGCAGCGGGAGCCATGCTTTCTTCAGTTGCAGGAGAGCTGGCATCACTCGTTTATTTATTCATTTGTTTCAAATTCAAAAAGACAATGAAAATCAGAAAACATTTTTTTCAATCAATTAAAAATGGAAAAGAAACTTTTTCTCAATTAATGAGCGTCTCACTTCCTACAACCGGCAGCCGTTTTATCGGCAACCTGTCTTGGTTTTTTGAACCCATTGTTGTCGCGCAAAGCCTTGCAATTGCCGGAGTGGCGACAGTTGCGGCTACAAAGCAATACGGGGAACTGACCGGCTTTGCCATGACGCTGCTGACTCTGCCCAGCTTTATTACATATTCTTTGTCGACCGCGCTTGTTCCTGCGATAAGTGAAGGAATGGAACAGAAAAAACTTCAGGTGGTTGAATACCGATTGGAGCAGGCCATGAGGCTGTGCCTGCTTAGCGGGGGCATTTCAGTTGTGATTTTATATGTATTTGCGGATGAGCTGATGAGCGTGATGTATGGGTCCTCAGGCGCAGCTGTGTTTATAAAAGTCATGGCTCCGTTTTTTCTGCTTTATTATTTTCAGGGTCCGCTTCAGGCTGTGCTGCAGGCGCTCAATTTGGCAGGTGCTGCAATGATGAACAGCTTGATCGGAGCCCTTGTAAAAACAGGCCTTATTTTCGTCCTTGCCACGAGACCGTCTCTCGGCATCATGGGTGCTGCATTAGCGATTGTAACGGGCATGGTGCTCGTCACCCTTTTGCATGCAGCGACAGTGAGCAAAGTGCTGCCGATCAGCATCAAAATAAAAGAGTACGTGCTCTGCTTTGCGGTTATTTTTATATGCGGGTTCCTCAGCTCTGCTGTCAAACAATATGTGACCTTCGGAGAGTCGGAGGCTGTGAATGTTGCCGGATGGATTGCGATAAGCGCTGTTTTCTATATCATCTTGCTGCTCGTTTTCCGTTTAATCAAAAAAGATGAGCTTCGCCGCATCCCTATTATCGGACGCCTGATCGTCCGATGAAATCAGGTGCGGTGCCCCTCTTTTTCATCAATAAAAAATTCGCCGTCAGTAAACGAACAAAATGATATAGCTGAAGGATTCGTATATCCCTGTTTTAATAAATTCTCCTCAAGCCACTGGTTATCTTTACCGATCCGAGTCAGGTTTTCAGTTTGAATGTCACCGTCAATGATAAGCGGCATCTCCATCTGTCTGTGTTCATCATTGTTTTGTTTTTTTACGACAGTCAGTTTGCCTGACGGCTCTAATATAGCAAATGACACATCAGCCACTCTGTCGATATTATTTTCTCTTAGCTGAACCATCAAATCATCAAAATTATAACGCTGTGATTTCATGGCGTTTTCGTCAATTTTTCCGTATTTAATGATAATGGTGGGCTTGCCGTCAAGAAGCTGACGTACGTTCCGGTTTTTTAAGGATATGTATGCAAACGTCACTTGGATCATCATTAGCACAAGCATTGGCAAAATGGTATGAAACAGATGGTCCTCTACGTTTTCTATGGCCAGGACAGCAATTTCTGCCATCATGATAAAGACAACGAGATCTAATATACTAAGCTCTCCGATCTCCCGCTTACCCATGAAACGAAAAATAATCAGGATCACAAAATATAATACGACTGTGCGAAACGTTATAGTAAGAAGCTCTTCCATCATGCACCTCCAACTCATCATAGCATGCAACAAAACATACGATTTATGTAAGAAAAAGTGATCGTATTTCATAAAGCTTTTACGTCTAATTCACGGAACGAGGGAATACATTTTTACAAAGACGAGCCATCAGCATGTCTGAGGCTTTGTTTAAAAAGAACAGAAGCCTTTATAGATAGGCAGGGAGGAGAAATTCATGGAGGAAACGAAACAAGTTGGAAAAGGCATACTCTACGGCTTAATCGCTATTTTTTCAGCCATGCTCCTAACGAGTTTAGCCGTTTCACTTTTACTGACAGCAACCTCGCTTGAAGAATCATCATTCAACTGGCTGATCACCGCCGTATCATTTCTTTCTTTATTTATCGGCGGATTCATATCTGGCGGGAAAGGGAAGGAAAGAGGATGGCTGATTGGGGCATTGACTGCTTTAAGCTTTTCCTTGATTATTTTACTGTTTCAATATCTGGGATTCGGAAAAACATTTACAGCAGAACAGCTGCTTTTCCATCTTGGCTTTTTAGGCGTATGTATGCTTGGCGGCATTTTCGGAGTGAATTTGAGAGGAAGCAGATCTTCCTAATAAAAAAAGAGCGGGGGTTACCCGCTCTTCAGGCTGTCGAGAAAATCTCGACAGCCTTTATTTTTCCTTAAAATATCCATTCT
>NZ_JAJHVY010000013.1:0-37090 GCF_020861455.1 Bacillus sp. AF23 | reverse complement strand
AATGGATATTTTAAGGAAAAATAAAGGCTGTCGAGATTTTCTCGACAGCCTGAGCCTTTTAAAAGGCTTTTACATTAGGGCAGCAGGACGTCTGCCCAAACGCCCCGTCTGTCTAATGTCGATGCTCAAAGTTTAAAAATAGCTTCGTGCTCCCAGGTAGCGCTGTTTCCAATACGAATTGCTGAGATTGGAAATGCCCACACCGTCGGAGCTTGCATGAATAAAATTGCCGCCGCCCAAGTAAATCCCCATGTGAGACGGTCCGGATTTATACGTCGTAAAGAAAACAAAGTCTCCGACTGACGGCTGGCTGACTTTTTGCATCACATTCCAGTACCCTGCCGTGCTCAGCCTTGAAATAGATGATACTTTATTAATGAGGTAATAAATATAACCGCTGCAATCGAAACCGGAAGGCGTATTTCCGCCCCAGCGATACGGAACACCGACATATTTTTTTGCCTCCGTTATCATTCTGTCAATCTTTGTTCCTATTTGAACGTTTGATCCTGGTTTGTCTTTCGGAACTGTCTTATTGGAATGATTTGATTTAGTCGTTCCTGAAATCGTGAGAACCTGTCCGATTCGCAGCACATCGCTAGACAAATTGTTTCTATCACGAATACTTTGCACAGTGACGCCCAGCTGATTCGCAATCTTCCATAACGAATCACCTGATTTCACTTTGTATGTAGTTGTTTTTGAAGAATTTGAGTTTGACGGCTTTTTGGAACCGCTGCTACCGCTATTGGATGAGCTGCCTTTTTTTATTTTCAATACTTGCTTAGGATAAAGTGTATCTGATGTTAAGCCATTTAAGGTTTTCAATTCGGCCACCGTCATATTTAAACTGTTTGCGATTTTCCACAGAGAATCACCAAGCTTTACAGTATATGTACCTTTTGATGAGCCTGCAGAATTTGAACCGTTGCTTTTTTTCTGCCCATTCGAACCATTTGAACTGCTTGTCCCTTTCATTTTCAGTTTTTGGCCGGGACGAATCAAATCACTGCTCAGGCTGTTTAAGCTTTTAAGCTCTGAAACACTCATTTTATGATTTTTGGCAATCATCCATAAGGAATCACCATATGCTACGGTGTATGTTGACGTTTTGCTTGAGTTTGATGGGGATGTTTTGCTTTTTTTGCTGCTTTCAGGAACTTTAAGGCTTTGGCCGACATAAAGCATTGACGATTTCAATTTGTTTTCTGATTTCAGTGCTGAAATACTCGTATGATACTGGCGCGAAAGTTTCCAAAGAGAGTCACCGCTTTTCACCTTTATCGTTTTTGCGTCCGCGGGTGCTGCTGCCATCGATGACCCAACAACAGCGGAAACAGCCAAGCCGGCTATGATCTTCTTTTTCATTCATTTAACCTCCTAAACTTTTTATGAGACAAACAGAAATAATTAGTATTCTGTTTCCAAAAATGGCACACATACGTTTTATCGTCACTTTTTTAGCGTTATAAACTAATTTATATAGATCGGCAGCAAATTCAGCTTCGTTCGACCTTAAACCTTTAGATAAACACCTAATACTTTACATAATTTGTATAGGTTTATCGAAAGTCTAAGGAACTATTTAAGCGGGGGTAAAATGATTGGTTTATGCTGATGAAAGAAGCAGATTTCCCTCCTTTCCTGTCTGTTTTTCTTTCAATTCTCTATCAAAGTGTCAAATCCCTTCTTCTGACTGCAACTCTGCCCAGCTTTCCGAAACAGTTAAAAGCCTGTCCATTACAAATGAACAGGCTGTATACACTATGCGTTAGCTGATTGAGTATTGTGTTTAACATATTCAAGAATGCTGTCGGCAGCTTTTTCAGCACCGCCTGCTGCTTTCAGTGACTGACCAATTGCTTTTGCTTTCTCAGCATAAACAGGATTGCTGATCACTTCTTGAATGGTTTCTTTCAGAAGGTTTTCAGACAACTGTTCTTTTTTCAGCACTTTCCCCGCACCTACTTGTTCCACCTGTTTTCCGACAGCGAATTGATCAGCTCCCATCGGAATGACAATGAGCGGTGTTTCAAAATACAAGCCTTCGCTTGTGCTGTTCATTCCGCCGTGGGTGACAAACAAACTGGCTCTTTTTAGAATTTCAAGCTGCGGCACATACGGGCGCACAATAAAATTGTGAGGAATATCGTTTAACTCACTTTGTTTAACATGTTTCCCAATGGACAGCACAACTTTTCCGTCAAAGTCTTTGCACACCTCGAGACATTGATTGAAAAACTCTTTTTGATTATTAAAAATAGTTCCCATAGAAATAAACAGCACGTTTTCATTGTCAATCTGATCGAATGGAAAGTCATTGCTTTTGGCTCTTTTTGCAATTGAAGGACCAACAAAAACATAATTTTCCCCGAATTGCTCAGCCATTGGCTGAAATTCTCTTGATGTAAAGACAATCGTCAAATCTCCATCGGACGAAAAAACGTCAAACGGCTTGGTAATGCCCGCTTGAAACTCGGCATTTAAGGTTTCTGCGAGCTGCTGATAGGATTCATAATAAGGTGAGTCTTCAAATGGTCTGCTATTGAAGGTGTCCATCATTTCCTTTAAAAAATCCTCATTCATCGCAAAGGTCGTACATAATGAAAATCTAGGCAGTTTCAGCAGATTGGCAATGATTTTACCGGTCAGGAAATGGTGATCATATATGACATAATCATATGATTCGTTTTTCACTTTATTATAAATATGGGTGGCGATGTCCTTACACCCTTTCAAAAAGGCGCATATCATTTCGGCAAAATCTCTTTCCTCATTACCAGTTGCGTTTTTTCCGAAATAATCTTCTCTAAAATCGTTATATTCACGAAATTCAATATCAAGCGCGGTGATTTTTTCTTCATATTCCTTTACTGCATAGTAAGTAATGTTCTCTCCTCGTAATTTCAGCTCCTTCATTACACCGATAGACGGATTAATATGGCCCTCTCCCGGAAAACCAATCATTAATACATTAGCCATGCGGCACACCCTTCCATTAAAATTTATGTAATATTTTATACGGTACTATAAATACAAAATCAGGTAAAGTATTTAAGTTGATTAATATTAATTCAATGTAACTTTTATACTAGGTTACATTTCCCGACTTTCTATTTCCAAGAAAAAAAGCATTCAGTATGGCATGAATGCTTTTAAAAAAGAGTTCTATTCCAGTCATTTTGTCTCATGATACGAAAGCTGTTCGGGTCCTTTTGTATATTTTTATGTTCTCGGTGAGATGAGCGGATATAACACACCGTCCTTCGCAAACGACATCTTGCCTGTTTCCTCAGAAACAACCAGCACAAGCGCATCTGTATATCCAGACATCCCCAAAGCCGCCCGGTGCCTGGTCCCCAGATGAATATCCACTTCTTGTGTCGTCAGCGGGAGAAC
Source organism: Bacillus sp. AF23 (assembly GCF_020861455.1). Classification (NCBI taxonomy): domain Bacteria; kingdom Bacillati; phylum Bacillota; class Bacilli; order Caryophanales; family Bacillaceae; genus Bacillus; species Bacillus sp. AF23. The sequence continues at coordinate 33,691 of NZ_JAJHVY010000013.1, read as the reverse complement.
GTTTCCGGCTGAGACGAGTGTATGATCCCTCACTAATAAAGCGCCGTCATGAAGAGGGTTTCCCGGGAAAAAGATGCTTTCAATTAATGAAGCACTGATTTCTGCATGAAGCGATGTTCCTTTTTGAATAAATTTGTCAACCGGGTCTGTCCTTTCAATGACAATTAACGCGCCATGCTTATTTTCCGATAAATTTTTAATCGCCTTGGCCAGTTCCACAAATGACGGTGTAAATTGTTCAATATATGATTGCAAATAAAAAGATGAGGCAATGCCGTGCATATTCTGAAAAATACGTCCCAAGTCATCCAATTCACAAAGGAGGCATTGATCTTTTTCGTGTAACGTTTTCAAAATAAGAGAAGCATCCCCTAATATCTGTTCTAAATGCGATTGTATCTTTGCCGTGAATACACTTTCTGTCATCTGTTCATAATGCATGGGCCTTCATCTCCTTTTCATATTTTCAACTTTGCACGCATGCTTATCTTATTGATGTACATTCTATTGGTAAAGGAGGTATGTAAAGAATGGAAATGGAAAGAATCATTCAATATATCTGCACCTTTTTAGGCGTTATTTCGCTTTCTTTTATTTATGCCCAAATGTTTAGAAAAACGAAACCGACAAAAAAAGAATAGGCCAGGCGTTCATTGCTTTTTATACATAAAATGTTATAATTTCTCTCGTTATGATAAAGAAACGGGGATCAATGCATGAAAGAAACCAAAAACGCCGGACAAAAGATAAAACAGCTTTTGCACATTTTAATTCCGATTTTAATCACTCAGGCGGGGCTTTCTCTCATGACCTTTTTAGATACGGTGATGTCAGGGAAAGTCAGCGCCGCCGATTTAGCCGGTGTGGCCATTGGATCAAGTCTTTGGACGCCTGTCTATACTGGACTGGCAGGTATATTAATGGCAGTCACTCCGATTGTCGCACAGCTATTAGGTGCTGATAAAACCAAACAAATTCCCTTTACTGTCTTACAGGCTGTGTATGTGGCCGCGCTTCTAAGCATCGCCGTTTTAGCGGTTGGATATGGAATAGTTGATCCTGTTCTGTCCCGGTTGAACCTTGAGGCACACGTATATGACATTGCTAAGCACTTTTTAGGGTTTTTATCTTTGGGGATTTTTCCTTTATTTGTTTACACCGTTTTGAGATCGTTCATTGACTCATTAGGAAAAACACGAGTGACCATGATGATTACACTATGTTCACTGCCGATTAATTTTGTGTTAAACTACGTATTTATTTTCGGAAAATTCGGCATGCCTGCCCTTGGCGGAGTCGGCGCCGGAATTGCATCAGCGCTTACGTATTGGTGCATCTGTATCATCAGTTTTATCATCATTCATAAAGCAGCGCCGTTTTCTGAATATGGCATTTTCCTTACCATGTATAAGTTCTCTTGGGAAGCGTGCAAAAATATGCTGAAAATCGGACTGCCGATCGGATTTGCCGTGTTTTTTGAAACGAGCATCTTCGCGGCTGTCACTTTGCTGATGAGCCATTTCAATACAGTGACCATCGCGTCCCATCAGGCCGCCATGAACTTTGCGTCACTTTTATATATGCTGCCGCTCAGCGTGTCCATGGCTTTAACGATAGTTGTCGGGTTTGAGGCCGGAGCAGCTCGTTTTAAAGACGCTCGCTCTTACAGCTTTATCGGCATCATGATGGCAGTAGGCTTTTCTTTGTTAACAGCTGCCTGTATCCTTTTATTCAGAGAGCAAATCGCAGGTATGTACACCTCTGATCAGGATGTCCTCCGGCTAACGCAGCACTTTTTAATTTACGCGCTGTTTTTTCAGCTTTCCGATGCTGTGGCAGCACCTATTCAGGGCGCCCTCAGAGGATATAAAGATGTCAATTATACACTTGCAGCCGCTTTTATTTCTTATTGGGTTATCGGCCTTCCTGTCGGTTATGCGGTCGGCACGTTTACAGGACTTGGCGCGTTCGGTTATTGGATCGGGTTAATTGCAGGGCTAGCGGCAGGAGCAGTCGGGCTGTTTTTCAGGCTGGTTAAACTGCAGAAGCGTTATTTATTGAAACAGGAATTTTAAAAGAGGTGATATGATATGGCACAAAATCAGAGATTATATGAGTATCTGTCTCAGCATGCAGAAGAAATAAGTTCTACATGGTATGAAACAATCGAGGAAACTGATCCGAATTCAATCTATGCATCAACAGACCCGGCCGTCATTAAAAATTTAAAGAGCCAGAATCTTGCTTTCAATTATAAGATCAGCCGTATCTTTATAGATGAAGAAGAGGTATACTTGCCCATTCTAAAAGCCTGGGCATTTGAAGTCACTCAGGATCAGGAGCATTTAAAAACGCCTATCCACTATATTATCCGTGAGTTTGTCAGAGTGAGAGACTTGTATATTTCCTATATGAAGGACTTTGTTCATATCAATCAGGATACCGTGAAAAGCGAAGAAGCCGAGGATTTGTATCACACTCTTATTAAGGCGTTTGATCTTGTGATTCATATTTTTATAGAAGAAATGTACAAAAACACAAGTCTTCAGCTTCAAGCCCAAAAGGATATGATCACTGAATTGAGCGCGCCGGTGATCGTGCTGTTCCACAGTGTGGGACTGCTTCCGTTAATCGGTGATATTGATACCGTCCGCGCTAAATTGATCATGGAAAATACATTAAATCAATGTGCGAAAAAAAAGGTGACGCAGCTTTACATTGACTTGTCCGGAGTAGCGGTAATTGATACCATGGTTGCCCACCAGCTGTTCAATCTGATTGAGGCGCTGCGTTTGATCGGCGTTTCATCCACATTATCGGGGATCCGCCCGGAAATTGCGCAAACCGCGGTTCAGCTCGGTTTGTCTTTTGAGGACATCTCACTGAGATCTACTCTTGCATCAGCGATTGCATCTGACTTGAAATTAAAAAAGGTATAAGGTCCCCTCAAGGGCCTTATACCTTCTTTTTTTTAATCATTCCATTGATATGTCCAGTACACTTCTTCTTCAAACCATGTTGCCATAACAGGTTCATTGTTTTTCAGTTTTTCCTCAAGCTCTCGGAGCATACCTTCCGTCTGGGTGCGATGAGCTCTTAACGCGTTCATTTTAATATCTGCCACTTCTTTGATATCAAGTACGACGTCTGCTTCGCCAAGCACCTCTTCCCTATTGCGTGTAATAGCCATGCATAGTGTGCGCGGACGGTCTTCTTTCTTTTTGCGGTACAATGCCCGGATGACCGCTTCCCCGCATGCATCATGGTCAGGGTGCACGCCATGTCCCGGATAAAATGTGACAATTAAGCTTGGTTTTACATCATCTATGATTTCTTCCATGATATCAGCTAAATATTCATCGTCTTCAAACTCAAGCGTTTTATCCCGAAGTCCGAGCATTCGCAAATCATTAATATCCATTTCTTTGCAGGCGTTGATAAGCTCTTGTTTTCTTAATAATGGCAAGGTTTCCCTATTAGCAAAAAATGGATCTCCCATATTTCTGCCCATTTCGCCTAACGTAGCGCAAGCATATGTAACGGGCACATCTTTTTTTCTGTTTAAAGCAATCAGACCCGCCACACCGTATGATTCGTCATCAGGGTGAGGCAGGATTACAAGCACGTGTTCTTTCATTATTTTTTCACCCTTTTCTTTAAACTGTGAACGGTTTTTCACTGATTTGAAGTGAAATTGCCAGTTTTCCGCCCGGCAAGTGTCCTGCCATTAATAAGCGGTTTTCTTCATCCACTGTGTACTCAGTCAGGCCTTCAGCATAAATCCAGCCCTCTTCTGTTTTTAAGCCGACCCGGTAAGGCCCGCTCCCTTTGATTTTAGCTTGATGATAGGTTACCTTCGCATTGCGTATATAAGCAACAACCGTCATGTTTTTTTCATTTAAATGTGCCGAGTAAGAACCGGTTGTGGTTTCTAAATGGATATATACAGGGCGGTCCGCATATCGTTCTAAAGATGCTTGCACATCTTCTTTTATGATTGCTTTCATAATTGCTCCCCTCTTTCTTCTTTTAAATACTGTACGCGTTCTGTATGTAATTTGACCAGTTGATATTTGACAGCCGGTTCCAGCTGTGAATTCACAATGCGCTGTATAGCAGCGTAATATTTTTCCAGCATAGGTTTACGGAGTCTCGGATGTGTTCTCTTATCCAAAAGCTCAAGATCAATTGCCTCTGTAACCGCTTCTGCATCTTCGTTTGAGAAAGAGCGGCTGTTCCATAGCGAGGCGTATGCTTTTACTATTTCTATATCATTGTCCATCGTCCTGCTCCTTTATGTCTTACATACATGAAATGATTATACATAATATATACTCAAACTGAAAAGCCAAAGGCTCAATGGCTTTTTGATGCCCGTTTCCATTTCAGTTGTGAAAACGTAAACAAGACTAATGCAGCCCATATACAGGCAAAGGTAAATGCCTTCGAGCTTGAAAATGGCTCATGGTAAATGAACAGCCCGATCAGCAAGGTGATGGTCGGTGCAATATATTGCAATATACCGACTTGATACAGCGGCAGCCGCTTTGCCCCTTCAGCAAACAATAAGAGCGGCAGCGCGGTAAACACACCCGCAAAAAAGAGAAGCACCCATGCCCCTCCGCTTTCTGCACCCGCAGGCTGAATATGGCCGCTAAGCAGCAAATACCCCAATGCAATCGGCATAATCATGAATGTCTCCAGCGTTAAACCGATAGCGCTTGAAAGACTTGTTCTTTTTTTGGTAAATCCGTATAAGCCGAAGCTGAATGCTAGCAGCAGCGCGATGTACGGAATGGAGCCGTATTGAAACGCAGAAATAATAACGCCGGCTGCCGCTATCGAAACTGCAACCAATTGAAGGCGATTCAGCTTTTCCTTTAAAAACAAAATGCCGAGAAGAACTGACACAAGCGGATTGATGTAGTAGCCAAGACTTGCTTCAAGCAGAAATCCATGATTGACAGCCCATATGTATACAAACCAGTTAACCGAAATGAGAATTGAAGCGAGAAATAAAGATAGTATGCCTCCGTTCTTTTTTAAAGACCGCAGCTCATGCCACCCCGTTTTCCATTGACGCAAGAAAAAAAGCACGATACACATAAAAACAAAAGACCAAATGATACGGTGAGCTAAAATATCAAGTGCCGGCAGCTGTTCAAGAAGCTTCCAATAAAGCGGAAACAGCCCCCACATCGTAAAGGAAACGGCTGTGTAAAGAACGCCTTTTTTTGTTTCTGATTGATGCATATTTTGTCCCTGCCTTTCTTTAGAGCATCTTATATTATATCACGTGAAAGATCGAGCAGGCATATACTATTTTGTCCGTGAAGAAAGGTGTGACGAAGATGTTTGAGTGGAACAAGTACTTTCCTTTCCAAAATCAATTTTCCAAGGAAGCATTAAAAAAGGCCGATCCAAAAGAGGTTGAGCATTATGTAAACAGTGTAATGGAAAGTGTGTTCGGAAGTGATTACGCGGCTCAATTTCCATTTCGCGATCCTCTCCCGACTAAAGAAAAAACACAGCGCACCGAACCTGATATCGATATATTCGAAACTGCAGACCATGTGTTTGTAAAGGTTTCAGTAAATGAAAGCCAGCTGGAACAGCTCAAAATTAAACATACATCTCATACATTACTGATTGAACATTTCCCGGGTTTGACCCATCCTAAAAAAGTAAATCTTCCCTGTCTTGTCAAGCGGAAAGGAACGAAAGCCGTATATAAAGACGGCCATCTGGAAGTCATGTTTCATAAACAGCAGGACTACAATATGTCCGAGGTAGAAATTATGCGATAAAAAACGGCCTGCACAGAAGCAGGCCGTTTTTGCTAATAGAAACCGGGATAACCTCCGCCATACGGTCCTCCGGGGCCGTATGGCGCACCTCCGTAACCGTAAGGAACAGGCGGATACGCATAGGGACGCGGATAGTTAAAAAGAGCACTCCCAAGAAAACCGCCTAATAAACCGCCGACTAAAGGAGCGCCAAACAAAAAAGGGTTTCGTTCCGGGTATCCGGCCGGCCCTGGGTTCCCGCGATAATATGAGTGTTGAGGGTACATGATTATTTCCTCCTTTATGTCTGCCTATATATAAGATATTCATCCAGGAAGAAAAACGATTGGGCTATTGTTATATTGATTTTTACTGATAAAGCATTATTACAAAAATAGTCCGGCCAATAAACCACAGCCCAGTCCTGTTACCGAGAGGACCGTTGTGAGCAGCGTCCATGTTTGAAACGTTTCCTTCATGCTCAAACCGTCAGAAATAACAAAATAAAAACCCCGGCAGCAATGATAAAAATCGGCATGGCTAACCTCCATACTCATGTTGTTTTTGACAATATCTCCGGATGTTTGTTAGAAAGCGTTTTCATTTTTGGTGAAATAGGATCTTCGTGGTGATATAATTGTCATCTTTTGATCAACTATTATTTCATGCTATCTCCTAATCAATTACTGCCAATAATATTTATGATTTCATAGGCTGTCAGACAACAACATAGTTATATATTGATCAATTATTGGTTATATGTTATGTTTTTATCTATCGATTGGCTTCAGATAACAAAACAATGTGATAACATGCTGATAAAATCAGTGTCACAAAAGGAGGAATTCAAATGCCATTATTACGTTTCGATCTGATAGAAGGCCGTGATCAAAAAGCATTACAATCGCTATTAGACACTGCTCATCACGCGATGGCAGAAGCGTTTGGCGTGCCGGAGAGTGACCGATATCAAATTGTGCACCAGCACCCCGCGAATGAGCTCGTGATTCACGATACCGGATTAGGATTTCATAGAAGCAAGGATTTGATCGTGATCAGCATTACAAGTAAAACAAGAACAAAGAGCCAAAAAGAGAAATTATATGCCTTGCTGGCAGAAAAACTAGAAGCAGAATGCGGTATTTCCCCGGAAGACCTAATGGTTTCCATTACGGAAAACGGTGATGCTGATTGGAGTTTCGGGCTCGGCGAGGCACAATTTTTGAATGGTAAGTTATAAGATGGTGAAACTTCTTCATCTGCTTTACACTTAGCAAATGGCCAGTCAATGAAATAAAAAAAGAGAGATCCTTATTCAAGACCTCTCTTTTTTTATTTCTTTTTCAAAAAAGCAGAAATAACCAGAATGAAAACAGCCAGCAAAACGAAATATAACGGTGTGATCCAGATTTGATGGATAGAATCAGGGTCTCCCTTTTTATAACCAGTTTCGATGCCTATGTAATTCCAATGAAAGCTGACAGGGTTTTGATCGTATATATAAAATTCAGGCAGATAGAGTTCCGGTTTGCTGATTTGAACAACAAGATAAATGATGATTCCCATTAACAACAGGATAGCTATTAGTAACTTTTTCACGGAAGGACCCTTTCCTATTTTTGTATGTTGACATCATCCTAACATCTCTTTTTATATATGTAAAATAAAAGCTGATTCATAACATGGCTCCTAAAATAAAAAGTCATGTAAACGGTATGACCCACTTACATGACTTTCTCACTGAAACAAACCCTTTCTGCGGATGCTCTGTTACTTTCCATTATTTCTCTTCTTCGCACACTGTAACACCAGGCTCACAAAATTGATCGGCCCACGCTTGCATTTCTTGAAATACAGCTTGCAGCGCGGTTCCTTTTTCAGTCAGCGTATAGATCACTTTTACCGGTGTCTCGGGTAGAACCCGGCGTTCAACAATTTCGTTTTGCTCTAGCTCTTTAAGGCGCTCTGCCAGCATTTTTTGGCTGATCATCGGTATGGTTTCCGTTATCTCTTTAAATCGTTTCGGCCCATCCATTAGTACATGGATGATCAGACCGTTCCATCGTTTTCCCAGCAATGAGAAAGCTGACTCCATTTTAGGGCACATTGTATTTCCCACTAGTCTTCATCCCTTCATCTATTGTTTGACAAGTTTTCACTGATCCATTAAAATTATCTTTCAAGTTACATTTAGTAAGCTTCTAACTTTTCTATTATCATACCACGTTTACCCGAAGGAGGAAACATTATGACTGATACTCTGGACATTTTGCAAGCACGGGCATCTGTTAAGGAATATGATACGAATGCCCCGATCTCTAAAGAGGAACTGACTGATCTTTTGGAGCTCGCCACTAAAGCGCCTTCTGCATGGAATCTGCAGCACTGGCATTTTACAGTTTTCCACAGCGATGAATCAAAAGCGGCTCTTCTGCCTGTAGCATATAATCAAAAACAAATTGTTGAATCTTCTGCTGTTGTTGCCATTTTAGGCGATCTAAAAGCGAATGAAAACGGTGAAGACGTTTACGCTGAACTGGCAAACCAAGGTTTCATTACGGATGAAATCAAACAAACGCTTCTTGGCCAAATTAACGGTGCTTACCAAAGTGAACAGTTCGCACGCGATTCCGCTTTCTTAAATGCTTCATTGGCTGCTATGCAGCTTATGATTGCCGCAAAAGCGAAAGGTTATGACACCTGCGCAATCGGAGGATTTAATAAGGAGCAGTTCCAAAAGGAATTTGATATCAGCGAGCGCTATGTTCCGGTGATGCTTATTTCTATCGGGAAAGCAGTGAAACCTGCACATCAAAGCAACCGCTTGCCTCTATCAAAAGTATCAACCTGGCTGTAAATCTAAGAAAAACCTTAGTCCGTATAAACACGGACTAAGGTTTTTTTATTGAAACGTATCTTTGTACCATTGGCGAGCCTGTTCAGCTTCATGCTGTGTGAGCTGATGGCCCCCATCCTGCCAAAAAACAGAAGCAGATGCCCCGCTGTCAAGCAAACAGCGATGAAGCTCTTCCGATTCTTCCTTTGTGCAAAGCGGATCATATTTTCCCGCCCCAATGAAAACAGGAAGCCCTGTCATATCGGGAAGCTCAAGCCCCCGTATCGGCACCATAGGATGATGCAGAATAGCCCCCTTTAAAACATCCGCATAATGAAAAAGCAGGCTCGCCGCGATATTTGCGCCGTTTGAGTAGCCGACTGCAATCACTCGGCTCCGGTCAAACTGATGCGTTTGTGCCGCCTCGTCGATAAAATCTTTCAATTCTTTTGTCCGCTCAACGAGATCCTTTTCATCAAATACACCTTCCCTAAGGCGTTTGAAAAAGCGCGGCATTCCATTTTCGAGCACTGATCCCCTGACACCCAGCAAATGAGCATCCGGGTCTATAAAACGGCCCAATGAAAGGAGATCATGCTCATTTCCACCAGTTCCATGTAACAGCAGTAAGACGTTATCAGATGTCCCTTTTTCAAAAATATGCTTCATCATGTCCCCTCCTACAATTCAGGCAAAATATCTGTAATTTGTTTGCGGTGTTGCTCCAGCCATTCAGGCAGCTTTAAGGATGTCCCCAGCTCATCAAACGTTTCATCTGTCATAAAGCCTGGTTCATCTGTGGCAATCTCAAATAGGATGCCGCCTTTTTCCCTGAAATAAATTGATGTGAAATACTCCCTGTCCAGAATTTCTGATGAAGGGAGATGTTTTTCAGCAATCATCGGCTGCCACTTGGCCTGCTCCTCACTCGTTGTCCGAAACGCTATATGATGAACTGTTCCATAACCGCCGACGCCTCTTTTTTCCGGCTGCAAATGAACGTCAATCACGTTTCCGACAGCCGCTGCGGATTTCAGTCTAACGATCTGATCTTCTTCCGCTACTTTGCTGTATCCGAAGCTTTCCGCTAACAATTGAATCGTTGCTTGCGGATCATAGGAGTACAGCAGCACGCCTCTCATTCCGGTGATGGCTTCATGTTCTGAAATGCCGTCAGGTGTCCACTCGCTTTTTCCGCTTTCGCCGTCTTCCATGATTGCTAACGGAAGGTCTTCTGTATCATCAAAGATCAGCGCATGTTCCCCGCATAGCATTTTCTCCTCTGCATTCAGTCCATTATTTTGAAGGCGTTCCTTCCAGAAAGCCAGAGAGCCTTTAGGGACTGAAAAGTAAATCCGGCCGGCTTGGCCTTTCCCTACCGTCCCCTGCCCGCTTCCTTGAAACGGGAAAAAGGTAATAATGGTCCCTGGATCTCCATTTTGATTCCCAAAGTAAAAATGATATGTTCCCGGGTCATCGAAATTCACTGTTTTTTTGACAAGCCGAAGCCCGAGCACTTCTGTATAAAATCGCAAATTTTCTTGCGGATCTCTGGCAAATGCTGTGACATGATGCAATCCTTCTGTTTTCATCTTTTCACTCCTAAATTATCTTGATTTCGAGATATTTATTATTTTAACCCTATAATGTGCAGGATGCAAACCATGTGATTTAATTAAATAATTGAAAAAATCATTTTTTTCTAATAATTATCTTGTGATCTTATCTTACAACTGCTAATATAGTGAGCATTATCATCTTTCAGGAGGAAAGTAAATGGTTAAAAAAGCACTTATTGTTATACTCATCATTTTACCATTCATTCAGCTTGCACTTTTGCCGTTTGTGAATCGAATCGAACCGATTATTTTCGGCCTTCCTTTTTTCCATTTTTGGCTGCTGCTGTGGATTATTATTACGCCGGTATGTTCGTTTGGCATTTACCTGGTGCAAAAAAAAGATGGAGGAATTGAATGATGCAAGGAAATCTCACTGCACTTATGATTACGGCTATTATCGTATTAACTGTTGTCTGTATCGGATTTCTCGCCGGCAGAGACAAATCATCGCGAACCTCGGTGGAAGAATGGTCTGTCGGCGGCAGACGTTTTGGGGGTCTTCTCGTTTGGTTTTTAGTAGGCGCTGACCTTTACACGGCATATACTTTCTTAGGCCTGACCAGTACGGCTTACACAGGCGGAAGTGTTGCATTTTTTGCTATTCCTTACTCCGTATTGGCTTATTTTATCGCCTATTTCTTCCTGCCGAAACTTTGGAAAGTTGCAAAAATTCACAAATTAACAACTCTCGCTGATTATACGCGGGAACGTTTTGACAGCAAGCTGTTGGCAAGTCTCGTTGCAATTGTCGGTGTCCTGATGCTTATCCCATATATCTGTCTTCAGCTTAGCGGAATTCAAGATACGCTTCAGGTGGCGGGCACTGGCTATATCAACGTAAAGTTCGTTGTGATCATCTCATTCATTCTAGTTGCTCTTTACACGTTTTTCAGCGGGATTAAAGGGCCTACTTTTACAGCCATTATTAAAGATATTTTAGTATGGGTGATTATGCTGTTTATGGTCGTTTCCCTCCCTCTTATTCATTTCAACGGCTGGACGCCGATGATTGATACATTGGTGAAGGAAGCGCCGCAAATGCTGACGATACCGACAGAGGGCCCAAAAGGCATCCCTTGGTTTATTACAGCATCTATTGTATCCGCCTTGGCACTTTTTATGTGGGCGCATGCCGCTACAGGTGTATTTACGGCGAAAAGTGCCGATGCAGTTAGAAAAAACAGCATGTTTTTGCCGCTTTATAATATCGTTTTAATCTTAGTTATTTTCCTTGGTTTTATCGCTTTTCTTGTGCTGCCGGAAGATACAAATCCAAGACTGGCGCTGCTGCATCTGATTCAGACGTCTTACGGCGGCGTGGCACAAGGTTTTGCATACGCCACTATCGCCCTAGCTTCATTGATCCCTTGTTCGATCATGGCTATTGGAGCATCGAATTTATTTGCCAATAACTTATACCGTGACTTGATCCATCCAAATGTGTCACAAAGCAAACTGACCCTTATTACACGTTCTATGGTGTTTGTCGTGATCGGTCTTGCTCTTCTATTTGGAATGCTGTTCCCGACTGCCTTAGTAACGCTTCAGCTTTTAGGCGTTTCCGGTATGGTGCAGATTTTCCCGGCGATTGCCGTCAGCTTATTCTGGAAGAACCAAACGAGAGAGGCGACAGTGATCGGATTATTAGCCGGCCTTGCGGTTACGTTTATTGTGTATATCACTCAATCTGCACACGGCATTTATGAAGGTTTCTGGGGATTGTCCGCCAATATCATCGCTGTAATCATTCTCAATCCGCTGTTTGTAAAAAGAGCAGGTTCAAATTCAGTCAAAGAAGGTTTATTTGGTAAAAAAACTGAACCGAATCCGAATCAGAAGGGTGCTTAAAAAAAGCCATGCGCGGTAGCCGCGTATGGCTTTTTTACATTTCTTTTTTCAGCGTTTCAATTGCTTTTTTCATTTGCGTATCATTATTTGACAGTTTTTGTTGAAGTTCTGTCATTAGTTTTGTTGTGGTATCGCCAGTCAGCACGCCTGTTTGTTTCAGATTCTCTTTTTTCTGGAACTGTTTGACGACTGATACAAAATCTTGATCATACGTACTGTTTACCTTCACCTGATAGCCAAGTGCTTTCAGCATTTGCTGAGCGACTTTGACTTCAGTGCCTGTATTGCCTGATTTGTACGTTTTATCAGCGTCCAAATATGGGAGCTTCGCGTAATCAGGAAGCTCTGCTTTCACTTGCGGCTTGATGCCTTTTTTATGAATCCATTCACCGTCAGCAGTCAGCCATTTGGCCATTGTCAGTTTGACTGTTGAGCCATCCTCATACTCTTTTGCAGTTTGCACTGTGCCTTTTCCGAATGTGGTTTCTCCAATTAACGGAATGCCTGACGATTCATGAAGGGCAGCGGCCATGATTTCTGCAGCGCTCGCTGTTCCGTCATTTACTAAAACGACAGTCGGCTTGGTGACTTTTCGTTCTTTTTCCGCTTTCATGACTTCTTTTGAGCCATTTTTGTACTGAACCTGCATGATATTTTTACCTTTATCAATAAACAGATTGCTCATTGTAATCGCCTGGTCCATTAAGCCGCCCGGATTGCCCCTCAAGTCTAAAATATATCCTTTGGCACCTTTTTTCTCTAAACTGTCGATCGCACTTGTCAGCTCTTTAGCAGTTGTTTCAGAGAAAGAAGTGATTTGAATCTCACCGATATTGTTTTCTTTCATCTCAGAATAGACGGTCTCAACAGGAATCGTATCGCGCTTAATGGAAAGATCAATCTCTCCCACTCCCGCTCTGTTCAGCTCAAGCTTCACTTTTGTGCCCTTTTTGCCGCGGATTAAAGCGACGGCTTCATTTACATTCATGCCTTTTACGCTTTTACCGTTTACTTTCAGGATTTGATCCTTCGGTTTGATTCCGGCTTTTTCAGCAGGTGAACCTTTGATCGGCGCAACAATAAGGATTTCACCGTCTTTTTCCTCTACTTGCGCTCCTATTCCTTCAAAGGATGCAGAAATGCTTTCTTCGAATGATTTTCCTTCCTCTTGATCCATATAGGTAGAGTAAGGATCGTCCAGAGACTCAATCATTCCTTTAATTGCTCCGTCTACTAATTTGTCATCGTTTGTTTCCTTGTAATAATCACTTTTGATTTGCTCATACGCTTTATTTAATTTATCGAACTTACTATCTCCTGCGCTTGTTGATTTCTGGCCCAGAATGCTTGAATTGCCCGTAATAAATAAAGTCAGCGCTGAAGCGACAACCGCAGTGATCAGCACAACAAAAAACAGTTTCAATTGCCGTTTCAATTAAACACCACCTTTTCTTCTTACATTATTATCATGGACGATTTCCTATTCGTCAACTCGGAGCAGAAAATATAGAGATCCGCCCTTCTTTATCGTTTCATAAACCTATGTCTTTTCACGACATATAATAACGAAAAAGGAGGATACCATTTTGAGCCGATATTTAGAAATGCTGTCCTTATTCGGTGTTTCAGGTGCACATCCAGGCGGGCTTGCTTTTTCAAAAGCCGTATTGCAAAAAGCGGCACCTCCGCCTGATCAGCCGATTCTTGATGCCGGATGCGGGACGGGGCAAACTGCGGCTTATTTAGGACATTTGCTTTATCCTGTCACAGTCGTTGATAAAGACCCTGTCATGCTTGAGAAGGCGAAAAAAAGATTTGCAAATGAAGGGCTGGCCATCCCTGCATATCTTGGAGAGCTGGAACATCTTCCGTTTTCTTCGGCATCCTTTTCCTGCGTCCTGTCCGAATCCGTCCTCAGTTTTTCCCATCTGACATCCTCCCTTCAAGAAATTAATAGGGTATTGAAGCCGGGCGGAATGCTGATCGGTATTGAAGCGGCGCTTAAAAAGGCGATGCCTCCGCGGGAAAAGAAGCAAATGATGGACTTTTACGGCTTTACAAAGCTTTATAACGAATCGGAGTGGATGGAATCGATTCATTCCCATGGATTTCAGAAAACAGAAACGATCACCCTTTTGCCGGAAGATATGGAATTTGAACCGACGACAGAAATGGATGTATCGCAAGCAATCGCTCCTATCTACTATGAAACGCTTCAGTCCCATTATGACCTCATGCAGGCATACAGCGAGTATATGGGTCATTGTATCTTTATCGCATACAAGTAAAACGGCGCTTCACCCCCTCTTTTCGTCCAACCTTTTTTGTTTATCTATCATAAGCTGATAGAAAGACGGATTAGGAGGGAATTATATTGGAAAAATACTATCATATCTGCCGCCAGCACCAAGGAAAAGTTGCTAGAATTACAGAAAGAAACGGCAGAGTCCACGTAGGCAGAATTACACGGGTAACCAACAGCAAGGTCTTTATTGCTCCAGTTACTTCAGGGGGCCCAAGAGGCGGATTTGGCTATGGATATTGGGGCGGCTACGGATTTGGCTATGGAGCCGCATACGGTATTGGCCTTGGGCTGATTACAGGTGTGGCGCTCGCCGGTTTATTCTTTTTTTAATGGAAAAACCCGCTTAACCAATGGTAAGCGGGTTTTTATTTTATATCTTCTTCACTTTTTCAAAGTATTCTTCTAATGTTAAGTCATTCTCATGCATAACCTTTGCAGCCTTTTTGCCTACATAACGCAAATGCCATGGTTCGTATTCGTACTTCGTGATGTCTTCTTTGTTTTTAGGGTAGCGAATGATAAAACCATATTTATATGCATTGTTCTGCACCCATTTTCCGTCTTCGGTGCTGCCGAACGCTTCATTTAACTCAAAACCGTTGCTTCGGCTGGAAATATCCATTGCCAGACCTGTTTGATGTTCACTTTCACCAGGATATGCGACAGCTTCTCTTGCTTTCTTTTCCCCTTTTAAGTTTACTTCATTTTTAAAGATAACCTGCTGTCTGTCATACGAGCGGTATCCTGACACGGCTGCCAGCTCATAGCCATCCTTTTTCGCAGCGTCAAACATCGTTTTTAATGCGTCTGCTGCTTCCTTTCTGATGTATCGCTTTTGTATTTTCTCTTCAAAAGAAAACTCGACATCAGGGATAACTAGATCGCTAGGTTCATAGTCTCCTGGCAGTGCGTATTGCTTATTGACAAGGGCGAGGATATTTTTTGGATTTTGAATGGTTTCCAGGCCGTCCACTTTTTTAATGTTATTGAAAAACTTGCTTTCCAATAAGAACTCACTGTCCTGCGTATTTGTTTTTTTGCTGTCAGCTGTTTTTTCTTCTGTCTGTTTTGATTCTGCAGTGGTTTTCGTACCCTTTTGAGCATCTCCATTTGACATGCTGCAGCCGGCTCCGACAATTGCCGTCACACTCAGAGCGGCGGCCAGCGAGAACCATTTACCGGACTTTTTCATAATCACATTACCTTCCTTTTATCAATCGTTTCCGTATCCATAAAGAAGAGGCTGCCGGCACCCAGCACGCCTCCTCATTTATTTTATTTTGATACAGAATGTAAAGCCACTTCTATCATATCATGAAAAGTGGTTTGACGCTCTTCTGCTGTTGTTTCTTCTCCTGTTAATACGTGATCGCTCACGGTCAGGATGGACAGCGCTTTTCTACCGTGCTTCGCTGCCAATGTATACAAAGCAGTTGTTTCCATCTCTACCCCGAGCACACCGTATCGGGCAAGCTTTTCAATTTGAGAATCTTCATTGTAGAACTGGTCAGCAGTAAATACACTGCCTACTGTCACCGGTACGCCTTTATCCTTAGCGGCGTCGTAGGCATTTTTCAAAAGCTCGAAATCTGCGTTAGGCGCGAAATCGATACTTCCAAAAGCGACTCTGTTCATTTGTGAATCAGTAGAAGAAGTCATGGCCAAAATGACGTCGCGCACTTTGACATCTTTACGGATAGCGCCGCAAGAGCCTACTCTTATTAAATTTTGCACATCATAGCTTTGAATTAATTCATTGACGTAAATTGAAATGGACGGAACACCCATGCCCGTGCCCTGCACAGAGATTTTTTTGCCTTTATATGTACCTGTAAATCCATACATGCCTCTGACTTCATTATAGCATTCCACATTTTCAAGATACGTTTCAGCGATAAATTTTGCTCTTAAAGGATCCCCCGGCAATAGTACCGTATCCGCAATTTGTCCTTTTTCCGCACCGATATGTACACTCATCTCATATCCTCCTATAAACCAAAATTAACGATCAGTCCGTTCATTTTACAACGGATGTCATGATGAGACAAACTTCAGCATTGATTATAAAGGAATGTTCCGAAAAAAGAAAATGATCCGGGGTATTTTTAGGCGCCATTAGAGAAAATCGGGATAATTGAGCCGCTTATATGAGAACCTAACCGCAAAAGGAGGGATGAAACATGGGTAAAAAACAGCGTAACCGAATAACCGGACAAAAAAAGAACAACCACATACCTGCTAAAGACGTTATCGCGGCTAAAGAGGCGCACGAAAAAGAGCATTCCGCGGCCAAACGAAAACCTTAAAAAACAGAAAACTGCGGATATCCGCAGTTTTCAGGCTGTCGAGAAAATCTCGACAGCCTGTTTTATATTGCAAGTATTTTCTCCATTGCCATGACATCTACAAAATGGCCGTTGATTTCTTCCTGTTCTTTGAAGGCTTTCTGTACCAAATCCCAAATATGATTCACGTAGCTTGAACTCCCTTAAACGCATTCATCACCAAATCATGCACATAGGAGTCATTCACTTCGTCACCTGTTATAAGCAGACGATAGAAAATCGGTCCGTATATGAGATCTATGCTTACTTCAATATCAAGATTCTCTCTCAATTCACCTTCCTCAATTCCCTTTTCTAGAAGGCCTTTCGCTTGGAGGCGGCGAGGCTGGAAAAATCGTGTGCGATATTCTTCTGCCAATTTTTCATCCAACTGCCCTGCACCTATTAATTCCTTAATAACGGTTCCTTCCCTGCTTGTCAAAAACCTTGCTAAATTCGTGGCGTGGGTTACTATATCATGTACTGACGACCCTGTATCAGGCACAGGCAGCCTGTCCGTCGCGGTCGAAAGAAAGCTGTCCATGATAACGGCAGCCTTGTTAGACCACCATTTATAAATCGTTGCTTTACTCACTTTCGCACGCTCGGCAATTTTATCGACTGTCACCGCATCGAAGCCTTTTTCCAGCAATAGGTCATAGGCTGCAGAGAGAATCGCCTTATGCGTTCCTTCATCACGCGGCCGCCCTCGTTTACTCTGCATGTGAATCATTCCTTCCTGAAATATAAACTATACGTTCAGTATACTTAAACTGAATAAAAAAAGAAAACAGAAACCTATTTACAAAACTGAACGTTTAGTATATCATTTTCCTTAATCAACAAAACTGAACGTTCAGTTTATAAAATGACTTGAGAGTCATGATTACACTCAAAAAACCACTTAAAAAGGAGTTCATTCTTATGGCTAATAGTAACAAACAAGCAGGTCAGAGGGTCTCACCCAGTTTAACCCTTCTTCTCGCAACGGCATGCGGTATCATTGTTGCTAATCTTTACTATGCACAGCCCTTGGTTGGTTTAATTAGTAAGGCAATTGGACTTTCTCCAAGCAGTGCTGGATTGATTGTCACACTAACCCAAATCGGATACGTTGCCGGCTTACTATTTCTTGTCCCTTTAGGAGATATTATCGAAAACAAAAAACTTGTCGTTGCATCGCTCCTTCTAAGCGCAGCAGCTTTGACACTAACAGCATTTGTGAAGCATGGGCCACTGTTTTTAGCAGCTGCGTTTTTCATCGGATTAGGGTCAATCGCAGCCCAGGTGCTGGTTCCATTTGCATCATACCTCGCATCAGACGCTGCACGCGGCCGGGTCGTTGGCAATGTCATGAGCGGCTTATTACTCGGTATTATGCTTTCCCGGCCGATATCCAGTCTAGTCGCTGATATTTGGGGGTGGAATGCAATATTTGCTTTGTCCGCCGTGGTAAGTGTTGTCCTGGCCATCGTATTATCAAAAGTGCTTCCTGCCAGAAAACCAACAGCAAATACAAACTATACGGCATTACTCGGTTCAATGTGGAAGCTGCTGCGCACGACTCCAGTCTTACGCCGCCGTGCCATCTATCATGGGTTTGTATTTGGAGCTTTCAGCTTGTTTTGGACGACTGTTCCTTTATTATTGTCCGGTCCTGCTTTTCATTTTTCTCAGAAGGCAATAGCACTCTACGCATTGGTAGGCATTGCGGGTGCAGTCGCTGCACCAATAGGCGGCCGTCTGGCTGATCGCGGCTTGACCCGGATTGCCACTGGAATCGCTCTCGGTGTTGTCATTGTCTCTTTATTACTGCCGCTCATGATTCAGAGCAGCTCCCCCGTCGGTATAACAGTTCTAGTGGCTGCCGCAATTCTGTTAGATATGGGCGTATCAGCAAACCTTGTGCTCAGTCAACGCGCCATTTTTTCGTTGGCGCCTGAAATTCGCAGTCGATTAAACGGATTATTCATGGCAATCTTCTTTCTAGGCGGTGCGATAGGATCATCTATTGGAGGATGGGCATATGCCTCAGGCGGCTGGAGTACAGCATTATGGATTGGTATCGCTTTTCCGGTCATAGCTTCGCTTTATTTCGCCACAGAGAAATAATCTTTCACCAAAAATAAGCAGTCAAGACCAAGCTGATGGCTTATTTTTGGTGGATTCTTCTTTTTCAATGTGCTGAACAAGAAAAAATCCTGCTTGGTGAGAACAGGATTTTCCAAAATCAATCTTTATGTTAAATCGACACCCTCAAGCTGTTTCAAATATCTTTGCAGGGCGAACCTTCGGGTTTAATTCTATATTTGTAATATGCTTTACATACCGATTCGCACTTTCGGCAATTTCTTGGTCACTGATTGTATTGGCGCGATATTCGGCAAAGGAAGGCAGATGCTTGGAACGGTTTTGGCAGCTCGCTTATTGAAAACAAGTTATATCCGCCGGCTTGATAAGAGTGTTCAGGTGAACCGATGGACATGGCAGTTATCCACTCTTTCCTCTTCAATTTATTTCCGCCGGGACCATGAGCCCAGCCAAACGTAAACACTTCATCAAACCATTGTTTTAAAAGCGGTGGACTGTTGTACCAGTATAATGAAAACTGAAAAACGATACGGTCATGGGCGAGGAGCAGCTGTTGTTCAAATTCGACATCAATTGGTTGATCGCGATATTTTTCATAAAGATCATGGACAGTTACATCCGGTGCACTTAAAACGGCTTCTTTTCACTTTTTGTTGATCTGAAAGGATTCTATGTTCGGATGTACCACGAGTACGAGTGTTTTCATATGATCCATTCCTTTCATTCCTTTGATGTGACATCATTATATGATGTATATTAAAACACATTGAATGTATATAGTATCAAAAAGTATACTATTAGGAGTGGATAGCTTGAGAAATCGTAAACTCGGTATTGATTATTCTTTTTGATGACTTTGAAGGATGTCCGGTGGAAACAACATTAGATATCATCGGTGGGAAATGGAAAGGCATTCTTCTTTATCATCTCATTGACGGTAAAAAGAGGTTTAATGAGTTTCGGAAACTATACCCTGAAATTACCCAGCGAATGCTCACGCTACAATTAAGAGAATTGGAACGGGATAGCGTGATTCACCGTGAGGTTTATAAACAGGTCCCTCCAAAAGTCGAATACTCTTTAACTGAGTTTGGAAGAACATTAGAACCTGTTATCCTTCATATGAAGGACTGGGGAGAAAAATATAAAGACAGGATTGATAAACTCGAGGCAGCACGTAAAGCTGAAGATAAAATCTAATAACCAGAAAAAATACCAAGGGTTTTGACACCCTTGGTATTCAGCATGTAGAAAAAACATCGTTTTCTTTCGTTATGTTGTTTGCACAATCAGACGATTGATTTTCCTCCATCCGGCGGGAAGCAGTTTATAATATGTTTTCCCTTTTCTGCCTTCATCAATCAAAATCACATCCCCTGTGGCCATAAATCTCGCATCATAATCACTTGGAACAGTATCGAATACATTAAACAAAGAGAATGCTCTTTTTAGCACGTCTTGATGATTGCTCCCGTTCAGTTCAGTTCGATAGACGGCTCTGTAGCCTTTTTTTTCACCAAACCGGGGTGTTTGAAATATTGTCACATCGTAAAAACAAGACTTCTTTTTAAACACGGATAACATCATCAAGATCCCTCCCTTTTATTTCTATAACATATTGGCGTTTCGTCCTCTTTTTCCTCTCTCTACTTTTGTCGAAACGAATGTAACTTTTCGTCAAAACCTTTCACGAGGAAAAACAGCAGCAGGCCGAGACTGAAGCCTCCTAAAACGTCAGTTAAAAAATGCACGCCGAGGTAGACTCTGCTGGCACCAACCAAAATAACGACAGTTCCGGCGATTATGTATACCGCTTTTTTATGCTTTGACAAAAACGGGATGTGTTTCACTAAAAAGTAGGCGATTACTGGATAAACACAAGCAGCGTTCATGGAGTGGCCGCTCGGAAAGCTGAAGGACGACTCATGAACGAGCGGTTCAAAATCCGGCCTTGACCGTTCGATCCACTCTTTTAATATTTTGTTTAACAGACGATCCGCACCGAATATGAAGAGCATCAAAAGACCATCCAAGGTTCTCTTGTAAAAAAACAGCCCTGCCCCAATGACTACGATAAGTGGCAGTAAAAAGGAAGTAGCACCAAGATGAGTCACCCAAATCATCACATCATTCAGCCAAGGCTGACGGATAGCTGCGGCTGCCCTACTGATCATTTCATCTGTTGATTGAACAGCAGATGTATGAATAACCGCGGCTAAAAAAAGAAAGAGAAGAAACAGACTGACTGGCTTGTACAAGATTTTCCCTCCTTTATTTCTCAAAATTTCATATCAGCCGAATAAAAAACCGGAGCTGGCCGCTCCGGTTTCAAGCCTTAACAATCTTCATCCAGCTCTTCATCTATCATACATTTTTCTATCAGATAATCAAAGGTAATATCGGCGATTTCAAACAGCTCATCTTCACTCGGTATGTAGCCCCGTCTTGCAAGCTCTCTGTAAAAAAATTCAGCGATTTCTTCCGTGTCAATCACAAGATCTATTTCTTTCATAACCGTACCGCCTCCTTTTTTATGTTTTATGAAAAAACGGGATGAATTATACCCGGTGTTCTAAACAATTCTTTCATTCATATACATTGAATAAAAAAACAAGCCATAGGAGGCTGACATATGATCGCTAAAATGATGGAAGCACTGGACGGAGAAAGATTCGATATGGTGATGGAAAAAACGCTCAGAGGTATGACGCATGTTATGATGTGGGGCTGTCTGCCTTACTTTTTATATGTGGTCATCCGCTTGTTCACAAACTAACTGAAGTGTTCTTTTAAACTTTCCAGCACAAACATCATCATATCTTTATATTCTTCATCTTTAAACATTTCGTACAGAATTTTGTAGTCGTTGTAAATATCCAAAAGCTCATCAACAATTGATACAGCCAGGATGCGCAGGGTATCTTGATCTTCATCTTCGCCTTCAAACTGAAGAAGAGCAGACGGGACAATATCTTCGCCGATCTCATGAGCAGTTTCTCCGACATAATGGACAAACAAAAGCTGATGCACAAACTGGTCCATTTCATACTTTCTGAGAACCAGCGTGAGATCCTCTTCCTCCGTTTCAAGCCACTCTCCATCCTTTAAACGAGTCAGCTCATAAATAATATCTTCCCAGCCATCTTCTAAATATCTCCAAATTTCCGTTCTGTGGCCGATAATGCGAAAGAGTTCTTTTCCATAATCTTTTACATAAACGACATCTCCAATGAGGAATTCATATTCAATATCAAGTTTTTCCATATCGACAATGACGCCTTCATAATCTTTATATAATTGAATGGACGATTCAAAATATAAGACTTCATTGTGGTTTACTTCATAAAGATAGTGCTTATCGATTTGGTGTACTTTTGTGATTGTGCCGACTGTCCCATACATAATGACGACTACGATATCCCCTACTTGGAATTTCGGTTTGTTTTGCTTCATGGTGTCTCCCCCTCGCCGCAACATTTCTCATACGCTATCGTATGCTGGGTTACACCAATTCGCATGGGCATGAAAACCATTGGAAGTATCCAATTATGGTATGTGTATGCGCACAAAAAAATCCGCAGCGGATCTGCGGATTTAAACATGTGGTTATTTGCCGTGCACCTCGGCCTCGTATTTTTCCCAAGCTTCATCAAACGTCGCCATCGTGTCCAGATAATCAACATTCAGCTCCAAATATGAACTGATTTCGTGATAATCGGTTGATGTTTTTGGGAAGCTGTGATCCTCATACGCCTGATTGGCAAACTCGCTGATGCTGTCCTGCGGTTTAGGATGTCTGTATTTCAATAAATAGTGATAAAAGGATTTCATGGGTTTCCCCTCCTGGTGTCTGTCTTTTGTTGTTCTATTATACAGTGCAAGTGTAAAATTACAACAAAAGAATAACGAAACATCATTCAGGAAAAATCAAAATAGTTGCGTTTTAATATCCTTTCCGTTTCCATGAGCTGTTGATATGTCAGACTTTCAGGGAGTTTTTTTGTGTTGATTAAAAACAGCTGATCCTCAATATCCTTTATCGTCGAATCCTCTTGGTAGACCATTCCGCAAGAAGAGCAAATCATCGCGGGGGTGTTTGTCAGCTCTATGGCTCGTGTGCCGTCAGGAAGCTCCCAATAAACCGTGTTCGTGCCAGGCTGCGCCTCAGGCACACCGCACCATTCGCATGTTTTCATGAAGAATTCCCCTCGCTTTCTGCCTCTTTTTCTTTTTTCTGCTGGGCTAAAAATTTCTTTTCCTTTAGCTGGTCTCTTTTCTCCCGCCGGTCCTTTAATGTTTCATGCCCCGGCTTCGCTGTATATGCTTCTCTCCTTTTGATTCTGGCCACGTTTTCCGGTGTGAAAGAAATCTCTTTGTCGGCAAGGATGGCACTCAGTCCAATTGGTTCTTTTTTGTCAGCGGTTTCAGGAAAAACAGACTCAAAGTAGGCCTCAGCCTGGTTAGGGATATAATGTTCAGGTTCCGGATAAGAGGTAATGACTCCTTCAAAATTTCTCAAGATGATTTTGTCAGGACTTTGCGATAAAACATAATTTGGCTGCAGTGCGATCTTCCCGCCGCCGCCTGGTGCGTCAACGACAAAGGTTGGTACCGCGTAGCCTGAAGTATGGCCCCGCAGCCCTTCAATAATCTCCAGCCCTTTTGAAACTGGAGCTCTAAAATGTCCGATGCCTTCTGACAGATCACATTGATATATATAATAGGGACGGACTCTGATTTTCACCAAGTCATGCATAAGCTTTTTCATAATTGTTACCGAATCATTAATGCCTGCTAACACGACGGCCTGATTTCCGACCGGCACACCTGCGTTCACCAGCTTTTCGCAAGCCTCAACGGATTCCTCCGTCATTTCGATGCTTGTGTTGAAATGGGTGTTCAGCCAGACCGGATGATATTTCTTTAAGATATCGCACAGTTGATCGGTAATTCTCTGAGGGAAAACGACAGGCGCTCTTGTGCCGATTCTGATAATTTCCAAATGCGGTATACTGCGCAGCTCTTTTAAAATGTATTCTAAAATTTGATCATTGATCAGCAACCCGTCCCCGCCTGAAATCAGACAGTCCCGGATCTCGGGTGTCTCCCGAATGTAGGCGATCGCGGCATCAAGCTGCTTTTTAGGGACACCCATTCCGATTTGACCGGAAAAACGCCTCCTTGTGCAGTAGCGGCAGTACATGGAGCATTGGTTCGTGACAAGGAACAGGACTCGGTCGGGATAACGGTGTGTCAGACCGGGTACTGGAGAGTCTTCATCCTCATGAAGCGGGTCTTCCAGGTCGTATTTTGTTTTGTGCATCTCTTCAGAGAGCGGCACAGACTGCATCCGTATCGGACATCTCGGGTTGTCGGGATCCATTAAGGAAGCATAATAGGGTGTGATATTTAAGGGGATCGTTTTAGTAGATATTCTGACGCCTTCCTCTTCTTCTTCGGTCAGGTTAATCACTTTTTTCAAGTCATCTAATGTTCTTACAGTATGGGTCAGCTGCCAGAGCCAATCATTCCATTTTTCTTCCGGAACATCCTTCCATAACTCTATCTCCTTCCAATGCCGTTTCGGTTTATACCATTTGTTTGTCAAATGAAATTCCTCCTCGTGCATTTCTTTTTGACTTACAGGCGCTTGCACCAGATATTCATATTTTCGAGCCCTTCTCCTATATAACAATTATTGATCAGCCTTCCTCCATACTGATACCCGGAATGATACAGGACCGCATTCATACCAAAAGAAGCAGCGCGGGCGAGTGAAAATACTTGAAAGATATCTTGCTCTCTCATTTCTTTTTCTAATGCATCTATTAAAATACTTGTCAGCGAACGGCCCCGATAATCGGGAAGCACGGCACAGTCCGTCATTTCGGCATGCCCCAGCTCAGGATTGATATCTGCGCTTGCCGCGCTAATCAGACGGTCATCTTCAAGCATGACATAATAAAGCGTATGCTCATTCATCGTCTTTTCAATATAGGCGGGATCAAACACAGGAGTCGGATACGTGCGGAATACTTTTTTATACAGCATAGATAACTGATACATGTCGTTTGTTTCTGCTTTTCTCATTGTAAAAGGTGACCTGTCTTCGATTTGTGGCTGAGGCTTCATTTTATATAATAGCTCTATCATTTCCTGCTCGGCTAAATAGGTATCTGTTTGTCTTCGTTTTTCTGTGAGATAACGGACCATGACGGCAGCGCGATGGCCGAGATAGTAGCCTTCGAGAAAGCCCTCCGGCGTAAACAATTGTTTAGCCAGCTCTGCCTCGTCATGCTGTTTCGTGTACACAATAATTTTTTCGGCATCCTCCTCTTCAGCCGCTGCCATAATATCAGACAAGGCTTCCTGAATAGCGCCTTCATAACGAATGACTCTCATTCGTTTATTAAAGCGGTCATTGTCTATGACAGCCGTGACGCCGCTACTCTTTACCGTTTTGATCATCAGCATCCTCCCCGTCTGTATGAAGCCCGCACCAATCCATCACAAAAAGAGCAATAATTTTAGCTGATTCTAACATGGCTTCAACTTCAATATACTCGTTTGCCTGATGTGCTGTTTTCGTCTCTCCCGGCCCAAAAACGATAACAGGAGTATCTCCCGCATGATACAAAAGGCCGCCGTCTGTCCCCCAAGGCGACGCTTCGATGATCGGCTCTGTTTGTTTCATTTTTTGATAGGCTGATTGCAAGACTGATAGTAAAGGATGGTCATCAGGCAAATCATTCGGCAGCCATTGAGCTCCGAACCATTCCACTTGAATTGGATGGCGTTTAAACCATTCATCATGGTATTGTAAATCTTTCAGCCAATTTTCCAATTCCATTTTCACGGCTTCAGGCTTTTCATGGGGAGCAATTCCGCATCTTCCTTCTATGACGACGCGGTCTGCTACCGAGGACGGCCATGTTCCGCCTGAGATGGTGCCAATATTGATTGGAACCGGGATTGGGATATGATCATACAGCGGGTCAGAAATTCTTGCATTGCGGACTTTTTCAAGCTCTTGGATGGCTGTAATGACATGCATGCTTTTTTCAATGGCGCTGACACCTTCATATCGTGTGCCTCCGTGTGCCGCTAATCCTTTAACCGTGATCCGAAACCACATCGAGCCCTGCTGTTTAATAAAAAGCTTCATATTGGTCGGTTCCGGAATTAGCGCCCCGTCCGCACGATAGCCTCTCATAATGGCAGAAAGTGTTCCGGCGCCGCCGCACTCTTCATCTATAACACTCTGAAACAATACATCACCCTTCAGTTTGACATCGCAGGCGTGCAGAGCTTCTAATGCAAATAGAAGGGCTGTATTGCCTCCCTTCATATCAGTGGAGCCGCGGCCGTAAATTTTACCATTTACTTCGGCAGCTTGAAACGGTTCATACTTCCATTCCTTCAAATTTCCTTCTGGCACAACATCGATATGCCCGTTTAAAATCAGAGATCGTCCTCCGCCCTCTCCCGTTTTTTTAGCGACAATGTTCGGGCTCTCATGAAAATCCGACCGGTCTGATATAAAATAGGGATGCTGTTTTAATTGTTTTAGGCTCGGCTCCCACACATCAATGTCCATATGAAATTGCCTAAGCTTTTCAAGGACTACTGCCTGAGCGTTAAATTCCTTGCCAAGTGTGCTTTTTTCTCCAACCAGCCTTTTCAAAAGACGAATGGCTTTGGCTGAATGCTGATCAAGCCATTCGATTACTTTTCTTTCAATGTCCTGCATCATCACTCCCCCTTTTAAGAAAAAGGCATATCTACCATTATTTCAGCGTCGGTCAGCCCGATCACCTCGTCAATTGTTGAGCCATTCATCAGTTCTTTTAAAATAAAATGATGCCGGCCAACTGCAAGAACTGCTTTTTCAGTAATGATCATATCTACACAGCCTGCTGCTGTTAACGGAAGGGTGCAGGCTTCTGTTAATTTAGGCCTCCCTTTTTGATCGGTATGGCTCATGACGACAACCACTTTTTTCGCTTTTTGGGCGAGCTCCATCGCACCGCCCATGCCTGGCACCTTTTTTCCGGGTACAAGCCAATTCGCAAGGTCTCCCGACTGGCTTACCTGCAAAGCGCCTAGAATCGTAATGTCAATCTTGCCTCTTCTGATCATGGCAAAAGACATCGTTGTATCAAAATAAGATGCTCCCTTTACAGCACGGACAGGGAATCCCGCGGCGTTGCATAAATTTTCATCCTCATTCCCTTTTTCGGGACTTTCGCCAATCCCGAGTACACCGTTTTCCGCCTGCAGCATAACCTGCATGTCAGGCGGCAAAAAGTTCGGCACCAAGGAAGGGATGCCGATACCGAGATTCACCATCATGCCTGGTTTGATTTCAGAAGCAGCCCGTCTGGCGATCTGCTCTCTTTCTGTTACTCCCAAGCCCATTTCCACCTCACCCCTTCGCTTCTCACAACCCCCTCAACAAAAACTCCAGGCGTTACAATCATTTCTTCTGCAATATCACCCATAGGCACAATCATCTCAGCCTCGGCAAAGGTTCTTTTGGCGGCCATTGCCATAAGCGGATTCATGTTGCGCGCTGTTTTGTCATACGTTAAATTGCCGAATTCATCTGCAATGCAGGCATTGATGAAGGCAAAATCAGCCGTCAGCGCTTCTTCAACCAAGTATTGTTTCCCCGCTACAGACACAATCTCTTTCTTCTCACAAACCATTTGATTATCAATGCCGATATCGGTCAAAATGCCGCCAAGGCCGGATCCGCCGGCGCGAATCCGTTCTGCGAGAGTGCCCTGAGGCGAAAATCGAACCTCTAATGTACCGTCTGTCATCTGTTTTCCGGCTACAGGATTTGAACCGATATGCGATGCAATCAGTGTCTTGACTCTTTTATTGACAATAAGCGGTCCAATCCCAATCTCCGGGAATCCGGCATCATTGCAAATGACAGTTAATTCTTTCACACCGCTGTCCAATATGGCTTCAATCAAAGAAGGAGGAGAGCCGACTCCTCCGAAGCCGCCAAACATAAGGACCGATCCATCACGCACATCTGCAATTGCCGATTCAATGCTGATCGTTTTTTGAAATGGTGCCATATTGTTTTCAGTCCCTTTTCAGTTTTTTTCAACTTCTGCAACTGTTTCCGAAAAAGTTGATATAAGCTCTTCCATCTCTCCGTCTGAGATTGTGAATGGAGGAGCGATGATTACGGCATCTCCTTCCCCGCTGTCGATTCCAGCCTTGGCAGGATAAACAATGAGCCCGCGTTTTTTTGCTTCGCTGATGATACGCTGGGTCATCGACCGATCTTGCGGAAACACTCGCTTTGTCTTTTTATCAGCCACAAATTCAACGCCTAACAGTAGTCCTTTGCCGCGGACATCCCCAATGATGCCGCTTCGGTGCATCATCTCTTCAAGTTTCTTTTTCAGCTTGAAGCCCTTTTCTTCAGCCTGTTTGATCAAGCCGTGTCTGATAACATAACGCAAAACTTCGAGAGCGGCTTTGGCTGAAAAGGGATGAGCACTGTATGTGTGACCGCTCATAATAACACCTGATCCTTGTTTTATCGTTTGGAGAACCGTATCAGATACAACTGCCGCTGCAATAGGCGCGTAGCCGGCACCGAGTCCCTTTCCAAGCACAGCGATATCAGGAACGGTATGCCAATGCTCTGTCGCAAGCATCCTTCCAGTTCTCCCAAGCCCGGTCATCACTTCATCCGCAATAAACAGCACGCCGTGTGAGCGGCACACCTCTTGCAATCTCTCATAATATCCAGAAGGAGGAGTAATTGCTGCTCCCGCGGCTCCAATAATAGGTTCTGCCACAAAGCCAGCAATAAACTGACTTCCAATTCTTTTTATAGCGGTTTCCAGCTCCTCCGCAGCCGTTTGAACAAAATCTTCTTTTGCCTCTTGATTCAGCCGATATATATGCGGGGCTGAGAGAGCGGGATAACGCTCTAGCAAATGGGTGAACCGGTACCTTCGTTCATAAAATCCCGACAATGAAAGCGCTCCCAAAGTTATTCCGTGGTAACTGCTCCATCGTGAGAGAAAGATGGATTTTTGTGTCTGCTTTTTTTCCTGCCAATATTGAATGGCGATTTTCATTGCCGTTTCTATAGCCTCTGATCCGCTATTGACAAAAAAAGACCAATTCAAGTCTCCCGGCAGCTGCTCGGCCAGTAAAGCAGCTAATTGCTCAGCCGGCTCACTCGTAAACTGCGAGCGGTAAGCAAAAGACACCTTTTCAAGCTGTTCTTTCAGCTGCTCAGTTACTTCCTCAACCCCATGGCCGATATTGCATGTCACCGCACCAGATGAGCCATCAAGATATTTTTTTCCGTTCTGATCATACACATATGTGCCCTTTGCATGACTGACAATCGGATATTCCGCATTAAGCTCTGGCTTAATTAAATAACTGCTCATGCTCCACCTCAAAAACACCTTTTCTACATTGTATGAGTGTCCAAATAGCGGCATGACGTTCCCTAAAAAATCTTTTTTCGCACAAAAAAAGAGCCCTTCCGAACTTCGAAAGGCTCTTGTGTTATTTCATCTAGCAAATAAAAGCGGCTCCGACGATAATTAATAAAATGAACAAGACAACAATCAATACAAATGTATTTGTCCCGCAGCCAAATCCTCCGTAACCGTATCCATGATATCCATGCATATTGTTTTTCATCCTTTCTTATCACGATATACGGCATTGTATGCGGGCCAAGTCCCAAACGGTTTGTGCAAATGCCCATCTATGTAAGGAAATAATGAAAAACAGTGTGCACCCGCTCAAATTTTTTAAATTTGAGCTTTTCATAAAAATGAGAGACGCCATCAGAATTTGAGGCCACTAAATAAGCATCGTCCATTCCTAAAGATTTGGCAATGGACAGCATCTCACCCACAAGAATACTGCCGTAGCCCCTTCTTTGAAACTGATCCAATATCGCCACCTCTTCAATTTTCGCCGTTTTCTCTTGCGAATCAATAAAAAGTTCCCCGCAGCCAATCGGTATGTTCTGTGATGAATCGCTGTAACAAACGACAAGCAAAATCGTACCCGCTTTGTAAAAAGGATATTTTCTTACTAATTTTTGTTCTGCGGTTGCCTCTCCTATATAAAGCGAGTCATAAATTTTCATGATAGAAGAACCGTCACTAAGACTCTTTGCCGTCCCCCATGCCGTGAAAGGATGTCCCGTCTGTCCCTTCCAGTCTCCAAGCTTCATGCAGTATAACAGCTCATCTTCAACCACAAAACCTCTTTTCACAAGCGATTGCTTCAAAACAAGCGGAAAAACATGCTGAGGAGACGCTTTTAAATGGATATAATTCGCATCAAGCAGCTTCGGTACGGACGGCAAAAAATCAGGTATACGCTCCAATGGAAATGTATCATGAAGCTGTACAAAATTATGAGAAAAAATTTGCGGCAGCTTGGAATCTTTATATACACTGTAATGACCAAACAACTTCGATTCAGACGTTAACGATAGATATTGATGCTCCGTTTTTGAATAATGTCCTGTCATGAATGTCTCCTTTTTATGACCTATACATTTACTCGATTGCAATATCTAATTTCTTTATAATCTCATCGTACACCGGATAAAACGGCTTTCCAATTGGAAATTGCTGAATATTCCGGAAAGAAGCGGGTATTGGTTTCTGCTGCAAAAAGAATTTCCTCACTACTTGCTCGCTGATTGGATGAAAAACACCGTTTAGAAATAGAAACCGCTCGCGTTCTATAAAAAACAGTCTTCGTCCAGGCGGATTTGCGATCAACCCAGATCTGTCCCGCGTGATAGGCGGCCCTTCCTGCAGATCCTCAAGCACTTCTTTTTCAATCGTCAAAATATCTTTTCTTTTAAATTGATAAAATTGAAAAGCATGCTGACTTTCTATCCGTCTTTTTTTACCGGCGTCAATGTAAAATACTGCAGGCTGGTCAGGTTCTTTTACCAAAACATAATTCGGAATGTTTAAACATTTTCCCGTATGATATTGAAATAAATACGGATCGGGGATAACAACAGTCCGATCCAGATACACTGAACTCCATCTCTCCCCCACAGGATGCCGCACACCTTGATCAAGAAAATACACATGTTGATCAGATCCTTTTACAAACGTGCCGTCAATCAAATCGGCGGGCAGAAACTGATAAGCGTTTTGAAAGGAATTCGGGGTCTTATACGTTGTATCTAATACTTCATTTATCGGCAGGAACGGGGCAAATGTGTTTACTCTCATCCAAAAAATTGAGTCGCCGTGATTCCAATGCATCATATCATCGTCCCAATAGCTTCCATATTTATCTTTGATCCGATCAAGCAACGAACGGCGATGCATAACAGAGCAATGATCGACTTGAAAAGCGGCTTGATCAAGCACCGCATTGGCATCTCTGTAAAAATGGGAAATTTCCTCTCCTCTTTCGTTTACATGAACAACTTTTTGTTTTGAATAGACTGCCTGTGCTTCAGGATGACACAAAAATGTCTGCACCATACGGCTCAGCCGATCAGGATGATAAACTGTATCATCGGTGAGATAAGAAATGTAGTCGCCTGCGGCAAATGGAAGAGCGTTATTAATTAATGTGGCATAACGGGTTGTTTTTAATCGATTTTGAGGATGGACGAAGCTGTTTTTATAACGAATGCGCTGATCATGAAGGTACTTGTGAATCACCGCAATCGTTTTCTCGTTTGAATGGTCATCCATGACAAAAAGCTCCCAATTGCTATGAGTTTGATTGATGACACTCTCAATCGCCATTTGCAGATAATCAGGTTTGTTATAACTCGTTAAAATAATGGAAATTTTGTCCCCCATCTCTGCAAGCCTCCTATTGTCACACATGAAAACAGCTCCGCAGCAAGCAGAGCCTCTGTCATCATGTAAAAAGCACACCAACTTACAATAGCAACATTTGATCCCGTTTGATTTAGCGGCTTCTGAAAAATAACCAAATCAGCCAGGACTTTTTACGATACATTTTGAAGCGTATCTCCATTGATCAGATTGACTCTTGAAATCGGCACACCAAGCTCTTTAACAACTACGAGCTGGCGTCTGTGATCAAATGGATTTCCGTCTGAAGCTGTTTGACGTATAAGCAGAATGAATAAAAACAGAATAAAATGCAATTCGTCGTCATTTTCTTCTTGGTTCACTTTGTTTTCTAAATCCAAACTTCCTTCTCTCCCTTACCCTCTGTTTCACAATATGAACATGCTGTCAATTGCGGTATAGGCAATGTCCATCCATAGAAGAAAATCAGCATTTTCCTTAAATATATGAAAAATAGCTCAGGTACGGCGTTCGACTCATACCAATTGCCAATCAGAAGAATATGATTAAACGTGAGTTCAATAATTAATAGGAGGTGTATGTGTTGAGCAGTGAAAATGCGCAGTTAAAAAAGGATATTATTAAAAGCCTTTTAAGCCCTTTATTTACAAATGCAACAGAAGGAGGAGAAAACGTGAATAATAACCTTAAAGAATTACTTGAAGCTGCTGTTGATAAAAAAGTTGACGAAAGCGAAACGGTTACTGCTGAATCTGTTTTAGATCCTTCCCTTCCTGCAAGATGGATTTTTGCCAGAATTACACCTGGCACTACCATCAGCATTGTGACAGATTCCGGTGACATGATCGGTCCGGTTGTCTTTGTTGCTTTTGATCAAGTCCACGGCATCGTATTTGTCACACAGGAAAG
The DNA here is from genome assembly GCF_020861455.1 of Bacillus sp. AF23. Classification (NCBI taxonomy): domain Bacteria; kingdom Bacillati; phylum Bacillota; class Bacilli; order Caryophanales; family Bacillaceae; genus Bacillus; species Bacillus sp. AF23. The sequence goes on along the minus strand of NZ_JAJHVY010000013.1, from coordinate 1,146 downwards.
CTCTGTAACTCCGCCAGGTCAAGCGACAACATTGATTGATGTAGATAAAGTAGAAAGCGTTACATTCTTTTCATAACCTCTGATGAAAGTTTTGTATATCCAGTCGGGATATGGAGGAATATACAGTTATTTTGACCGCTGGGCTGAAGAATGCTTTCGGCACGCTCAGACAGAATACATGTCTGCAGATACACCAGACACCGAATCGCTGTCACGCATTGAAACGTTTCAGCCGGACTTCGCACTCATGATGGTTGGAGTTCACGTTCCTCACGACTGGCTGACCTGGTTAAAGGGTAAGGGTATTCCCGTATATGTTTGGCTGACAGAAGATCCATTTTATATTGATATCAGTCTTCAGGTGATAAAGCACGCTGACGCGATTTTAACAATTGACCAAAATGCTGCTCTCTATTATCAGGAGCTTGGTTATCAGCATATCTATTATGTTCCGATTCCTGTTAATCATCGGCTGTTTAAAAAAATGGACACCGAACATTCCTTTCATTCACAATTGCTTATCATCGGCTATCCTTACCCTAATCGGGTTCAGCTTGTGAAAGAAGCGGCATATCTCCCGTACACCATTCGGGTCATCGGAAAGGAATGGAGAAAATACCTGCCTAAAAAAGTACTCAAACAGCCGCATATAGATATAGTCAGCACATGGGTTCCGCCTGAACAGGCCGTTCATTATTATAACGGGGCAGACATCGTGATCAATCCGCATCGGCCGTATCATTTTACGTTCAACAAAAATAAAAGCAGCATTAAAAATACAAGTTTTAATAACCGCACCTTTGATATCGCTGCATGCGAAGCATTTCAACTAGTGGATCTCCCCGCGGCACATCCTTTTTCATCCTTTATTTCTTATCACAGCATCAATGACTTTAAGGAAAAAGCCGCTTTCTATATCAATCATCCTGAGGAACGAAACAAAGCTGCGGCGTTAAATTACAAAGAGACCGTTCCTGCTCATACATTTGATGAGCTTCCCGCAAAACTGAAAGCCATTCATCTGGCGCTTTCTTGAAAAATCGTTCATTTCATATGAACGATTTTTTCGTGCACATAAAAAAGCAGCCGAAAAGGGACTGACCCCATAAGATGAGACAAATAAAAAACACCTTCAAGTTTGAAAAC
>NZ_JAJHVY010000024.1:0-38986 GCF_020861455.1 Bacillus sp. AF23 | reverse complement strand
CTCTAGAGGTATTTGTAGCATTTTGAAGTCCTCCTCTGGTTGATTAATCAAATAAATTTGATGTAATTATCATAAGTGAAATAGGAAATGAAATCAAGTTATAAATCAATTTTCTTTGATGTTTAAATTTCTACTTATTTATATAAGCGTTGACTTATATTCTTGGCTTATTATACAATGTGCGCAAGGGGGGAGGAGGAATGACTACTCAATCTAATCTTGAAGCTGTTAATGTGGTACATTGCTTAAAAATTTTAAGTGATCAAACGAGGCTCATAATAATGAAACTTCTTCAAAATAAGGAATACTGTGTTTGTCAGTTAGTTGATATGTTTCAAATGAGTCAACCTGCTATTAGCCAGCATCTCAGTAAATTAAAAAAAGCAGGACTTGTACAGGAATCTAAAAAAGGTCAATGGCGGTTTTATTCTATAAACCAATCTTGTCCGGAGTACGATTTGGTACTGTCTATTCTTAATAAGATTGATTGTCACGATACATTGTTACAGTCAATTAAACAAAAAGAAACTCAGGTTTCTTGTCGTTAGGAGGTTCTAAGTTGTTATCGACAATCTTAGCTGGACTTATTTTTGTGCTGACTCTTGTATTTGTTATTTGGCAGCCGAAAAATTTATCTATTGGCTGGTCAGCTTGCGGAGGCGCTGTATTAGCCTTAATTGCAGGGGTTGTTAATTTTCAAGATGTTGTAGATGTGACGGGAATTGTTTGGAATGCAACATTAGCGTTTATTGCAATTATCATTATTTCTCTAATTCTCGATAATATAGGTTTCTTTGAATGGGCAGCCTTACATATGGCTAAAGCAGCCAAAGGTAATGGTGTGCTGATGTTTGTTTATGTGACGATACTGGGGGCAATTGTTGCAGCATTTTTTGCGAATGATGGTGCTGCTCTTATCTTAACTCCAATTGTTTTGGCTATGGTTCGAGCCTTAAATTTTCAAGAAAAATTGGTTTTTCCATTTATTATTGCAAGTGGGTTTATAGCAGATACTACATCCTTACCACTAGTTGTCAGTAACCTTGTCAATATTGTATCAGCAGATTTCTTTCACATTGGATTCATTGAATATGTATCAAGAATGATTATTCCAAACCTGTTCTCGCTTATTACGAGTATCATTGTTCTTTACCTTTTCTTTAGAAAAAGCATTCCAAAACATTATGATCTTGCTGAAGTTAAAAAGCCTGTGGAAGCTATAAAAGATCAGAAAATGTTTCGTATTTCTTGGGTTGTTTTAGGAATTTTGTTAGTTGGCTACTTTATAAGTGAATTGTTTTCAATACCTGTTTCCGTTATAGCTGGTATCATTGCTATCTTATTTCTCGCAATGGCACAAAAGAGTTCAGCCGTTCAGACGAAGCAAGTTCTTAAAGGCGCACCATGGGCAATTGTATTTTTCTCTATAGGTATGTATGTTGTCGTATATGGATTACGAAATGCAGGTTTAACAGATGTTCTATCTGATATTATCCAAGCTGTATCTAACCAAGGATTGTTCGCGGGTACTATTGGGATGGGCTTTATTGCAGCTATACTGTCTTCCATTATGAATAATATGCCGACCGTTATGATCGATGCATTAGCGATTGCCGGCACAGATGCACATGGGATAATGAAAGAAGCATTAATATATGCAAATGTGATTGGCTCTGATTTAGGACCTAAAATAACACCAATTGGTTCACTGGCTACACTTTTATGGTTACATGTTCTATCTCAAAAAGGCGTAAAAATTTCTTGGGGAACATACTTTAAAACAGGAATTATCTTAACAATCCCAACATTATTTATTACACTTGTTGGTCTTTATATTTGGCTTTTGATTATTCATTAAACTTTTAAGGAGAAGATGAAAATGTCAAAGAAAACAATTTACTTTTTATGTACTGGGAACTCATGTCGCAGTCAAATGGCTGAAGGATGGGGTAAAAAATACCTTGGAGATGAGTGGAATGTATACAGTGCCGGAATTGAAGCACATGGTTTAAATCCGAATGCAGTTAAAGCCATGAAAGAAGTTGGTATAGATATCTCTAATCAAACATCAGATATTATCGACCCTGATATTCTGAACAATGCTGATTTAGTTGTTACACTTTGTGGTGATGCGGCTGATAATTGTCCGATGACGCCTGCTCATGTAAAGCGTGAGCATTGGGGGTTTGATGATCCGGCTAAAGCACAAGGTACAGAGGAAGAAAAATGGGCATTTTTCCAAAGAGTTCGTGATGAAATAGGTGATAGGTTGAAGGAATTTGCTGAAACAGGTAAATAGAATTGAATCTTTTCTTTACAAAGGATGCATTTTTTAAATGCGTCCTTTTATAATTATAGCTTTACAAACGTACACTAAATTCTTGCCCTGAATCACATCATTGTAATTAAATGTACATGCTCTTTTATTCTTTTAGAGAATAAAAAAGAGCAGACAATTAAGGCATTCTGCTCCAAGTGTTTAATTTCCAAAGAAAAAATAAAATTTAATCAAAATCATTCCAATTATCTAAGTAGCGGTATAACGTTGTTTTACTGATACCCGTCTCTTTGGTAATTTGCTGAATGGTATACTTTTTGCTTTGATACATCTCCATAGCACGGCGGACATTATGATCAGGTATTCTCGGACGTCCTGTATTTTTCCCCTTTAATTTAGCCTCTTGAATTCCAACCTTTGTGTTTTCGCTAATTATGTCAAATTGAAATTCGCTGACTCTTTCTAAAAAATCGAAGAAAATGGAACCGTTTTTTTTTGAGGTATCCACTTTATCTAAAATTGAAATAAAGTTGATTTGTTTTGTTTTGAAGAATTGAATGATATCAATTAGGTTTTTTGTAGAATCCGCAATACTGTACAACTTATAAATAATTACGGTATCGCCGACATTTAAACTTTTACATAGTGACTCAATTTCTGGCCTTATCTTTGCTGAATTTGTTTGTTCAATATAGATTTTTTCACAGTTGAATTCTTTAAGTGCGGCTAGCTGTTTTGTTACATCCTGATCTTGGCTAAATGGACGTGCATATCCAAAAATCAAATCATCAACCCCTGATGAATTTTGTATATTTTATTATAACAAAATAAGATGGATAACGCAGAGTGCGCTGGTAGTACCAAAAAAGATCTATTTTGGTACAAAAAATTGTAGACATTTGAATTCTTGTTTGTTACATTTTAAATAGTTACAAACGGCCCTGACTTCTATGAGAGTTAGAAGTCAACAAAAATAATCATAAAGAGGTGTACTGTATTTTATGTTAAAAAAATTAAATATGGAGTGGTTCTCAAATATAAAGGGGGACTTATTAGCTGGTATTGTCGTTGCTTTAGCATTAATACCTGAAGCGATTGGTTTTTCCATAATTGCAGGAGTTGACCCTATGGTAGGGTTGTATGCTTCATTTTGTATTGCTGTAGTGATTTCTTTTACAGGCGGCAGACCTGCGATGATTTCTGCAGCTACAGGGGCTATGGCGTTGTTAATGGGAACATTGGTGAAGGATCACGGATTACAGTATCTGTTTGCTGCTACGATCCTGACGGGTATCATCCAAATCATATTTGGGGTTCTGAAAGTGGCGCGATTAATGAAATTTGTACCTCGATCGGTCATGGTAGGTTTTGTTAATGCACTGGCCATTTTAATTTTCATGGCACAAGTTCCTCATTTTGTTGGTATATCCGGTATGACATATGTGTTTGTCGGCATAACCTTAGTCATTATTTATTTATTCCCGTTTATTACAAAAGCTGTTCCAAGTCCTTTAATAGCGATTGTATTTCTCACGGTCGTTTCTATTTGGGGTCATTTTAATGTTCAAACAGTTGGAGATTTAGGAACAATCAAACAAGCTTTGCCGAGCTTTTTGATTCCCGATGTTCCATTAAACTTTGAGACGCTGTCAATTATCTTCCCGACTTCTATTGCTCTTGCTGTCGTTGGTCTGCTTGAGTCGCTGTTGACATCTTCAATTGTAGATGACATGACAGACACAGATAGTAATAAAAATAGAGAGAGTCGAGGACAAGGCATTGCCAATATCGTTGCAGGATTTTTCGGCGGTATGGCTGGATGTGCGATGATCGGTCAATCTGTTATTAACGTAAAATCCGGAGGGAGAGGCAGACTGTCAACCTTTACGGCTGGTGTGTTCCTCATGTTTTTAATACTCGTTTTAGGTGAATGGGTTGTTCAAGTGCCTATGCCTGCTTTGGTTGGCGTTATGATTATGGTTTCAATCGGAACATTCGATTGGTCTTCGCTACGAACACTTAGAAAAGTTCCGCTCACTGATACAGTTGTCATGATTGTTACTGTGATTACAGTTGTAGCTACAGATAATTTATCCATTGGTGTAATTGTAGGAGTCATATTAAGTGCCATATTCTTTGCTTCTAAAATCTCAAGAGTAAGGGTCGATATCGCCTCTGTTTCAGATAAAGAAGTTGTTTATGATATTAAGGGTCAAGTGTTCTTTGCTTCTGTTCAAGATTTTGTGAATTCATTTTCATATGAAGATGTAAAAGAGCGTATCGTAATGAACTTTTCTGAGGCACATATTTGGGATGATTCAGGTGTCGCCGCCGTGGATAAAGTTGTCTTGAAATTCAAAGAACATCACGCAGATGTTAAATTGGTTGGCTTAAACGAGTCAAGTCACAATTTGATTGAAAAGCTTGCTACTTACAAAAATCCGAACGCACAGCCGTCAGGTCACTAAGGGGAAGGTGAAGGGGTATGTATAAAAATATCTTGTTGGCAGCTGATGGATCAGAACATTCTATTCGATCAGCAGAACATGCAATCCGTATAGCAAAACTGGTACCTGATTCAAGAGTGGAAATTATTTATGTTAAGGACTTTTCAAAAGCAAAAAGTGAAGTGCTCCATACTTCAAGTACTGAAGAATTGGAAATGGAAAGACGAAAGAAGTTAGACCCGATTATAAAAAAAATTGATCAAGCTGGTGTACAACATGATTTAATCATGAAACATGGTGAACCAGGACCCACAATTGTCTCTTATGCAAATGAAAATCAATTTGATATGCTCATAGTAGGAAGCAGAGGATTGAATTCATTACAGGAGATGGTGTTGGGCAGTGTAAGTCATAAAGTTGCTAAACGTGTGAACTGTCCTGTGCTGATTGTAAAGTAATTGTTGAACAAGTCGATTAAGAATAAATCGGCTTGTTTTTTGTGGTGTAGCCATATGAACTGGACACCAATGAAGTCTATTAATTAACACTGTCTGTTTATGAAAAGCACTACTTCATTTTTACAAGGAAGAAATTAAAATTCTAAATCAATAATATAAAAAAGGATAGTGCGGACGTTTATTGTTTGTGCTCACCATTTTTTAACCATAATTCATATAAACGTATGGAAATGATGGCAAATGAATATAAGGAATGTAATGAAAATAAGCTTTCATAATCAATGATATAGATTTACTATGTTGAGGGCCTAGTGGGTGAATAACCCGTGGAGGTTCAAGTCCTCTCGGCCGCATCAATGATACCAAGGGTTGTAGACCTTTGGTATTTTTTTGTGCTTATTTTTAAATTGTCTACTGCCCACGAACTGCCCGCTTACCTAAAGTAATCTAGAAGGTATGTCAAGAACTGGCGAAAATGATCGTCTTGGCTTATCAAAGAAAACACCAGGCTATGAAGAAACGAAAGGTGAAGAAACTAAGTTAGAGGAGTAAACCATGTGTTTACTCCTCTTTTTTTCTGTTTATAAGAGGGACGTCGTGATCCGTATCAAGCTGCAAAAGTATATTTACGAATAGCATCAATTGATTTTATTTGCACATATATAAAAATGAGATTATGTTGAGATTTCGCAAAAAATATTTTGACTTTTCAGTGTAGAACAGATACATTTATATATGAACACATACTCATATATAAATGTTCTTTGTATCATCAGAATGCTCAATAACGGATTTGAAATAATAAATACATATGTACGAAGAAACTTTAGTTGAGGAGGAGATTTTTATGGGCCACAATCATAGCCACAATCATACTGAAGGATCCAGTAAAAAGGTTTTATTGATCTCTTTTATAATCATTACTGGTTATATGATTGTAGAAGCTATAGGTGGATTTTTAACAAATAGTTTGGCACTTTTATCAGATGCAGGCCATATGCTAAGTGACTCAATCTCATTAATGGTTGCCCTGATTGCTTTTACATTAGCTGAAAAGAAGGCAAGTCATAATAAGACATTCGGCTATAAGCGATTTGAGATTCTTGCAGCTGTGATAAACGGTGTTGCATTAATTCTTATTTCTCTTTATATCATTTATGAAGCAATCGAACGTTTCTCTAATCCACCAGAAGTAGCAACAACTGGCATGCTTACGATTGGTATTATCGGGTTGGTTGTAAATATATTAGTCGCATGGATTATGTTGAGAGGCGGAGATACAGAGAATAATCTGAACATAAGGGGTGCTTATTTACATGTAATAAGCGATATGCTCGGCTCTGTAGGTGCCATTCTAGCTGCCATACTTATCATCTTCTTTGGGTGGGGCTGGGCAGACCCATTGGCTAGTGTCATTGTGGCTATTCTTGTTCTAAGAAGCGGTTACAATGTGTCTAAAGATTCCATTCACGTATTAATGGAAGGAACTCCAGAAAATATCGATGTCACTGACATCATTCATACAATTGAAGAGACAGAAGGAATTCAAAGCATTCATGATCTACACATATGGTCTATCACAAGTGGATTAAACGCTCTTTCTTGTCACGCTGTTGTTGACGATCAACTGACGATTTCAGAAAGTGAAAATATTTTACGTAAAATTGAACATGAGCTTGAGCATAAAGGCATTACGCACGTAACCATTCAAATGGAAACCGAAGCACATAATCATGATAATGCGATCATTTGTCAGGCCACAATTGAGCAGCCGCATGACCACCATCACCATTAAAATTTTTCATCTGATTTACAATGAGGAGATAAACTAACGTTAGTCAGATTTATCTCTACTAATTATTAAGAGGCATTCTAGCTAGCGTTAGCCTATCTCTCGTATAAGTAAAATTGGTGGGGGGATTAATATGTACGACACTATAGTAATCGGAGCTGGTCAAGCAGGAATTTCAATAGGATATTATCTAAAGCAGTCCGATCAAAAGTTTATCATTTTGGATAAAAGTAATGAGGTGGGGGAAAGCTGGAAAGATCGGTATGACTCATTAGTTTTATTTACATCTCGAATGTATAGCTCATTGCCTGGAATGCATCTTGAAGGAGAAAAACATAGCTTTCCTTCAAAAAATGAAATTGTTGCTTATCTAAAGAAATATGTTGATAGATTTGAAATTCCAATCCAATTACGGACAGAAGTAATAAGTGTCCTGAAATTAAAGAATCATTTCTTAATAAAAACAAATGGAGAAGAATATCAAACAAAGAATCTTGTTATTGCTTCAGGTCCTTTTCATATCCCTAATATTCCATCAATATCAAAGGGTTTATCCGGTAATATTAATCAATTACACTCATCACAATATAAGAATTCAAAACAATTGGTACATGGAAATGTACTAGTAGTGGGTGGGGGGAATAGTGGTGCTCAAATAGCTGTTGAATTATCCAAAGAAAGAGTTACATATTTAGCTTGTAGTAATAAACCAGTTTATTTCCCTTTATTGATTGGAAAAAGAAGCATCTTTTGGTGGTTTGATAAATTAGGAGTTTTACATGCAAGTCATACATCAATATTAGGAAAATTCATTCAAAAGAAAGGTGATCCAATCTTTGGGTATGAATTAAAGCATGCAATAAAACAGAGGGAGATCATCTTAAAAACAAGAGTCATAGCCGGAAAGCAAAATGAAGTCATTTTTAAAGATTCATCTTCATTAGAAGTAAACAATATTATTTGGGCTACTGGTTTTCGTAATCCCCTTCATTGGATAAATATAAAAGGTGTTTTGGATAAAGAAGGTCGAATCATACATTATAGAGGTGTTTCACCTGTAGAGGGATTGTACTTTATAGGTTTGCCTTGGCAGTATAGGCGAGGTTCAGCATTGCTTCAAGGCGTAGGAAATGATGCTGAATACATTGTAAAACAAATTAACGGAGAATAAACTAAGTAGAGAGCAGTAACTCACATGTTTACTGCTCTATTTTTTGTGTGAATAAGTTTGGTTAGGTTAATGTGTCAAGTCGCAAAAGTATTGGTATAACCGAAAAAAATACGCAAAGGAGTAGAAATAATGTACCTTTTTGCAATACATCTTTGTAAAATAAAGGGTGTTCTGACACAACGCAATTAATATAAGTATTTGCACAATTTATGTAAGGATGGGGTAATTTCCTTAGATAAAGATAAATTTCCATACGACATAGTCACAAAAAAGTTAAGTGATTGGTATACATCGAGATTGCCAAGGAAAGTAACATAGATCATTTAATTGCAATGTCACACATGAATATTGGAATTTGTTATGATGAATTGAAAGAATATAAAAAGGCTTCACGACATTTAATCCTAGCGTTAGAAATTTTCGGAAAAATCAAAACACAGTTTCCTAACAAAGACTTTATTCACTCTAGCCTATGTTGGAACAAAACAACAAAATTATGATGTTGTTTTGACATCATTTGGGAAAGGGCGATTTATTGCCGATAAAAGTGATGATAAGGAATACTCAGCGAAATTCAAAATATTAGAGGGGTTATTTTTTTCTGATGGTGAGACTTAATTAATAAAGAATGCATTTTCGTATCTGGCTTCGAGAAGAAAAATGTTTGCTGATGTTGAAAATTTTTCGATTGAAGTCGCTGCTTATTTTCATGAACAAGGAAATTTAATGCTCTCTAATGAATATTATCGTATGAGTATTGAAGCAAGACGAAAAATTTAAAACGGGGATATTATTAATGAAAATCAGCCGGATTCTATTGGCAGCAGTCATGTTAAGTAGTGTGTTTTCAATAACTTATTTGCAAAGTAATCCTAGTAAAGAAGTCAAAGTGGCTGCAGATAGGGTAGGCGCATGAGGGTATTAAAAAGGCTTAATCTTTTTAAAAGGTTAAGCTTTAATGTAATCGGTGCCCAATCAGTGCCGTGAATTCATGAAAAATGTTAAAATAAGTGTAAATAAGTTGCTATTTAAAATTAGAATCAATTCATGATCGTAAAAGCAATAATACCTAATCGGCGAAGAAAGGATAATCAGTCAAATGAAAACATTAGTTATCGTTATACACCCTAATTTGGAAACGTCTGTTGTCAACAAAACCTGGATGAATCGTTTAAAGCAAGAGAATGACATTACGGTTCATGACCTGTACGGTGAATACCCTAATTTTATCATTGATGTAGAAAAAGAGCAGCAGCTCCTGTTAGATCATGAGCGTATCGTTTTTCAGTTCCCAATGTATTGGTACAGCAGTCCTGCGTTACTCAAACAATGGGAAGATGATGTGTTAACACATGGCTGGGCTTTTGGAACTGGAGGAACGAAATTGCATGGAAAAGAACTACTCTTAGCTATCTCCTTAGGCGCACAGGAATCTGATTATCAAGCAGGCGGAGAATATAATATCACGATCAGCGAGCTTATCAGACCGTTTCAAGTCACTGCTAACTATATAGGAATGCGTTTTCTTCCTGCGTTTACACAATATGGGACACTTCACCTTTCAAAAGAAGATGTTAAGAACAGTGCGGAGAAATTGGTTGACTATCTTAAAGCTGAGCATTGATCCGGTATTCGCGAGGGAAGCTGAAACAATAATGTGTTGTGAAAATAAGGGTTTGTGATAGATTTTAATCAAACTTTATTTCAAAGTTACATCGAATACTGAATTCAGGGGGGCATAGAGCGAGGGCTTAAAATTAATTAAAGCAGGGCAGTGAGTACATATTTCTTGACGGAAATGTAGAGTTCCTTGGTCTCTAATAGGTGCCCAATTTTTGCCCGGAATTCATGGAAAATGATGAAAATAAGTATAAATAAAATATATAGATGCTTTGAATAAAAGCTTTTGTAACTCATGATATGTTTTTATTAGGTTGAGGGACTCGATTTAGATGAAGATACCAAAACGTATTGGTATCTTTTTTTGTTGTTGGATTTATTAAACCTCCTTTAAGAGTTCATGACATGGCACCAATTGCATGTTAGGAATTCAATCTATAGAGATTGAATCTTTTCTTCATGTGATAAATAGTTAATTTTAAAACTTGTTGAATCGGGATGCAAAGAGTGACAAGTCAAAGATATATAAGAAAGTTTTAAGGAGATTAGAATTTTCTAATCTCCTTAAGCATCGACCATTTTTTTTGCAATTAGCTTAAAATCTTTTTCACTTATCTCAAAATGTCCAAATCGAAAAGAATACCCCCAACGCTGTTCGTCTTTAATGAAAGAAAGCTTTGGGATTAATGGGCGAATCGGTGTTTCTGTGCAATGAATAAAACTTATTTTTCTCCGGAAAGGTTTGAAGTCATTTCCCATTTCAAACTGAAAAATATGATTATCTACCACTTTGCCTAAAGCAGTAAATTTTTGATGTGGTGTGCTTTCCTTAAAATTCATCTTGGGGGAGTAATAAATAATCCAATCACCAGTATTCATCTTTTTTAAAGGTGCCTCTTTGCCATGACAAAGTTGAGCAAAACCACCTTGAACAGCTCTCATTACATGATCTCGAGAAGCAACCCCAATCCAGTATCTTTTATCTTGCACTAAGTCAACACCCACAATTATCAGGTATGTTATTGCCTTGATCTGAGTTTGTGACAGGAAAGTTCATTTCTTTCCATGCTGCAATACCACCGGTCAATTCTTTGACTTTATATCCATGTTCTAATAAAAACTTAGCAACTTTGGCAGCTGTATTGCACCAGACATCCCAACAGTAAACAATAATTTCTTTATCCTGTGGTATTTCATTTAAACGAGATTGCAGTTCTTGTTCAGGAATAACATTAGCATCCTTAATTGTGACGCTCCTTACATGAGTTGGACCGTTTCTGACATCGATTAAGAAGTATTTCTCGGGACTCATTTGCTTCGCTTTTACATAATCCATAGGGCTTATCGTTGCTTCGAGACGTGCATTAAAATAATCGAGAGCATGCATATTATGTAACCTCCTGCTTTTTATAGTGACTTCCAAATTTTAATAAGAAAATCTTTAAATAATTGTCTTTCTTGTTGATTTAAAGGAGCTAATACTTCTAATTCCGTCTTCATTAAAAACTCCCAACGCGAATCCAATACATCGTTACCCTTTTCCGTAATTTTAAGGCTATAGGATCTTCTGTCATTAGGGTTTTTTGTTCTCTCAACAAATCCTAAAGTTTCGAGATGGTCGATATGACCTACCATAGTAGTCCGATCTATTTGCAGGTTTTCAGAAATATCTTTTTGTGATGAGTAAGGGTTTCCTTCGATAAACAATAGAACTCCGTATTGTCTAGCATTAATCTCATATGGGATAAGCCCTTCAGCAAATTTGCTTTCCAATCGTTGAAGAACTTTTCCGAGTAAAAAACCATAAGATTGATTCCATCTATCCAATTAAGTTTGCACCTCCTATTAATCAGTATAACATATAATCAGTTTAGCTGATTATTTTTTAGGACAAGGTTTAAGTTCAATTTTATAAAAGTGTATGTGCCTAACAGGAATGGTTTATTCAGTAGTAGTATTTATACATTTGGCTATTTTAATATACATGCCACCAACAACACGTTATTGCACATATAAAAAAGAAGCAACTGCTTAGGCAGGTTTCTGCTGTCTTTTAACACCATATAGTTCACCCTCATATGTAATATAATGTTGTTAAAACATATTGGGTGATTCCTTTAAGAGACGTGGCACCGAGGAGGAAATGATAGATGGTTTATTTCGCAGTATTTTTTTGTTTTGCTATTACACTGCATAATATTGAGGAAGCTATTTGGTTACCTGAGTGGTCACAACAACCTTCAAAGTTTCAAAAGCCAGTAACCTCAAATGAATTTCATTTTGCTGTCATTGTTATAACTATGTTGGCTTATTTATCTGCATTTGGTTTTTTATATATGCCAGAATCAGATATTGCAAAATGGATTTTCATTGGCTTTCTAGGTTCTATGGTTATCAACGCTATTTTTCCACATCTTATTGCAACTGTTTTAATGAAAAAGTATGCACCTGGACTTCTTACGGGCTTATTGCTTAACATTCCAGTAAACTCATTAGTTATTTATCAAATGTTTTTAAAGAATTTGATTGTATGGAAGGAGTTAATAATATCTACGTTGGTTGTAGGAATTATTTTATTAGCACTTATTCCATTATTATTTAAAGTTGGTGATAAAGTATCTTCTTAATGAGTTTGATTTGATTAGAATTGAGGAAGAAGGTGAAACTTTTATTCATAAGGAAGAAATTAGAATTCTTAATCAATATAGATGAAAAAATGCAAGGTCATTCATTGTTTTGGCTCACCATTTTTTAAACCATAATTGATGTAAACGTATAGAAAAGATGGCAAATAAATATAAAGAGTCTAATGAAAACAAGCTTTCATAACCAATGTTATGGATTTACTATGTTGAGGGTCTAGCTTAGAAAACCATACCAAAACATCTCGGTATGGTTTTTTTATATTATAATTATTCAATCCCCAAAACAACTTTATTTGGAATGGGAAGATTAATCTTCCCAACCCTTATCTTCGTCAAAATCCTCTTTACCTTTTTTAAGTTGCTGAAGAAGAAATTCAAGAAAACTATTTGCAGCAGTGGTTTTAAGTAGTGTATTTTCAATAACTTATTTGCAAAGTGATCATAGTACAGAAGTCAAAGTGGCTGCAGATAGGGTAGGGGCATAGGTTACTAAAATAATTAGAAAAAGCTTACTCTTTTTGATTAAGCTTTTTTTAAATGGTTGTGGTTTAATGTTGGTTTACTTATAAAAAATAGAACCCCAAATATATGGAAGTTCCATTCTTATAACATTGAATTGTTCAACTAACGCACCCGTTACTTTAAGTACAACTCTTCTCAAACTTTATTCATTTTAATAAACCATATTTATTTTTAATCACGGTTATTTAGAGCTATTACTATAGTGTCTAGGCGAAATTACGTTTTTTAATGCACTTATTATTCCAGGCACAAGAAAGAAGACGCCAAAAAAGACAGTAAGTAAATTTAATTGTGGTGTTTCATAAAAAGTAAACCAGTCTATAAAAATTGACGATTCCGTAATTCTCCCAAATAGTGTTCCATCAATCTCTCTATAATTAGGTAACCATCCTGTTGTTTCAAATGTAATAAAAATGATCTGTGACAATAAAAATACACCAATTTGAGAAACCCAATATTTTTTCAAAAATGGAACACTTTTTTGCTTTTCAGCCAACTAATATTCCTCCCTGCATTAGATACCATTTTATATTGATATACGGAAAATTAAAGAATAAGTTTCATAATCTAATGTTGATGGATTCTAACACTTGAAACCAAGCTAGATAATTGTTCAGATATTGAAGGAAGTTGATGCGGAGAGATACCTGCATACACAGCAAGAATGGGAGCAATATTAAAGTTAGAATTATTTTTTTACGACAGGGCAATGAGTGACATATCTTTGATGAAATGTAGAGTTCCGTTGGTCTCTAATAGGTTCCTCATTTGTGCCCATAATTCATAAAAAATGATGAGGTGTAAATAAAATAAACAGATGCTTTGATTAAAAGCTTTTGTAACCCAAGATACGTTCTTACTAGGTTGAGGGTCAATCTAAGGTATATCCATATCCTTCATGGTTATCCCAAAGAATAACTGGATACTCTCCATCTACCATTCTGTTTGTATCAAGACAATAAGAAAATTCATTTATATACTCAATAACAACAAGACCTGGTATAAAATTGTAAAACGTTCTGTATTCTATTGTTTGCTCTACAAATTCAGCGCCTTCAGAGTCATAACCAAGAATCATTGTTCCGTATGCGCCACCAAAACCGTGTTCTTATAAAAACATAAATTACACCAGATCGAACCTAACGAAATCATGAATTTCATCAGGTTCTTTATGCGATCAGGTTCATATTAAATCAAAGTAATTTAGGTAAACGTAAAGGTATTTTATATTTTTATATAAGTTTACTTTACTTTTATATAATAGGAGTTTATAATTTGGCTCAAGAGGTGATGGTCATGAAGAAAGATTTT
Organism: Bacillus sp. AF23; assembly: GCF_020861455.1. Taxonomy (NCBI): domain Bacteria; kingdom Bacillati; phylum Bacillota; class Bacilli; order Caryophanales; family Bacillaceae; genus Bacillus; species Bacillus sp. AF23. The sequence continues at coordinate 24,742 of NZ_JAJHVY010000024.1, read as the reverse complement.
GGTGATTCGATCTCAAATAAGGTTTATGAATATCGTGTACTTGCCAGATTGTCTCAGCAAGAATTAGCAAAGAAAGTCGGGGTTTCCAAACAAACCATCTTTGTAATGGAAAAAGGAAATTATGTTCCGACTCTGCTGTTAGCTTTTCGAATTGCCGAATTTTTTAATGTGGATGTAAACGAGATTTTTACTTATGAGAAAGGAAATGATCAAAAATGAAAATGGTTTCGATCTCAGATACGATCACTAACGCAACTTTTCACCCTTTAAAGTCCTGGGCTGAACATTCTCCGGGAAATTGGAATATTCTTATTGGCAGCGGGTTTGTATTGCTTGTTGTCGGATTGATTCTGACATTCGTATTTCTTAAAAAAATGGGTAAGGCTGACGAAAGAACAAACCAAATCGCTTTAAAAGGTAGCCTCTGTACGTTATATGCACTAATTTTTTGCGACTTGCTTTTCCCAAAAGAATATATGTGGCAAGTTTTCTTCTTATTTAAGTATTCTATTGCATTCCTCGCTTCAGCAATCTATCTAGCCGTTCGATATAAAAAAGATTTTTTGTAAATTCAATTACCGAGAAAGATAGTGTCTCTGTAGTTTTAATTGTTTTAGGAGAGCTAACGAATATGAAATCATTTTATAATGAGATTTGGAGATTGAGAAAGTAAGGGGTTTTTTGCTCACCAATTATTAACCACAATTCATATAAAACCGTTAGAAATGATGTGAAGTGGAGTTAGAAAGTGTAAGGAAAACAAGCGCTCATAATCAATGATATGGATTTACTATGTTGACGGCCTAGTGGGTGAATAACCAGTGGAGGTTCAATCCTCTCGGCCGCATCAATGATACCAAGGGTTTAACCATCTTTGGTATTATTTTTTTTCGGGAAATACAGCAATAAATGTACCGCATTGTGGAGTCTGCAAGTGTATCTGGCATTAAAAAAGTGCTGACCCCTGCACAAAACCTTTGCGCGAGTCTGCACTTTTATTCTGCAAGATACACTGCCCCTTATCATCGATTATGGGGAGTTTATTTAATCCGTTCTTAGCCGCGCTGATGCTTGGCTGTTAGAAGCTTTTTTTAAGTGGCTAAAACCAACAAATTTTTTGCCTTCTTCATCCCATAGGCGGAACTTTAACGACTTTAGACTTGTTGCCAGTGTGATGGTCGGAACGTTTTGCAATGGTTCAGTGCTGTTATGTACTTCTTCAAGCTTATAGTTTGGGACTCTCGGGCTTAAATGATGAACATGATGGAAACCGATATTGCCTGTTAGCCATTGCATGATTTTGGGAAGCTTATAAAACGAGCTTCCTTCCACTGCTGCTTTTACATATTCCCAATGCTTATCTTCTTCAAAATAAGAATCCTCAAACGTATGCTGAATATAAAACATCCAAATTCCGAGGGATCCCGATACCATAAAAATTGGCGCTTGAACCAGCAGGAAGTTTTTCCAGCCGATAGCCCAACATAAAAGTGCTGCCAAAACGACGATCCCCAGGTTTGTTACATATGTATTCATCCGCTCTTTGCGTTTTGCCCCTTTACGATTAAAACGATTGGTAATCCCGAAGACGTAAATCGGCCCAATAACAAACATAACAAACGGATTTCTGTACAAACGGTACATTATTTTTGTCTTAGCTGAGGCTTCCTTATATTCCTCAACAGTCAGTACCCAAATATCGCCTGTACCCCGTTTGTCCAGGTTGCTGCTAGTCGCATGATGGACAGAATGGTCGTGTGCCCAATGATCAAAAGGATGCAGAGTCAGAATTCCTGTTATTGTTCCAAGGATTCGATTCGCCTTTCTGCTCTTAAAAAAGGAATAGTGGCAGCAATCATGAAAGATGATGAAGGTTCTCACTAAAAAACCCGCCGCAACGACAGAAATCGCTAATGTAAGGAAATAAGAAATCGACAAGCTCTTATATGCCAAACACCATAACAGGAAAAATGGTACCAATGTGTTAATGATTTGACATATACTTTTTTGTAAATCGGACTTTTCGTAAGGGGTAACCAGTTTTCTCAAAGTCCTTAGGTTTTCTTTATTCATTTATTAAAATTTCCCCTTCCCTAATGTTCTTAAGCTCAGTATAGAAAACGTTTTCTGCTCTTTGAAGTCCCAGCTGTCATACACCATATATGATAAGTATCATGGTTTTGTTATAACTTTCCAGACGGCTAAGGATCCTTTTTAAATTGTGTTAAATGAATCGATTTTCCAATCCTCTGTAAAATGAATGGTAATGTGAAACTGATTTTCAGCTTAATTAAATCTTTATTAGCAGAGACAGCCTGGAAACAAAAGTCGTATAAAGATTATACCCATCTCTTTATCGGACCAAACTCTATCCCTGCTCCCCCATGGGAATCGGTTTATTTAGACCCTGAACCTTGATTGAGGAACAAACCTTACAGTGTAAATATGGATTGATTTTAAAATAAAGTAAGCTGGAAGACCTTGAATTTCCTAGTTGCTTAATTAAAAAGGCTTTGGAAAGTGGTAATGAAGAAAAGGAAGATGATTTGAGATCAAGTTTTATTTTTTTATGAGCATATTGGCAAATGGGATATACAATGAGTAACGTTTGCAAACATTTGCAGAAATAAAGCTTTACCAGTGAACAGCCCTGTTTTTAGCACTTGAACAAGAATCAGCTGAGCTTTGTAAAGAAATCTTTAACAATCAATAACGAAGTACGATTAAGCAAAAAAAAGGGTTGAAGACACTCGCGATTTATTTTCACGGTGTTTTCAAACCATAGCTATTGAAGGCCTCTTATTCTGTATGTTTAACAAATAATGGCGCGAATAAAACAATAACATTAATTTGCATTTATTTCCGTTTCATGTTATGATAAAGAAGAATTATTTTTGTTCGTGTAAAAGATAGTATGAATATTGACTTTTCGTCTTGATGATACTTTGGGCAGGGATAGTAATTAAAATGTGTGGTAACGCACTAGGAGGCAACAAAAATGGAACAAGGTACAGTTAAATGGTTTAATGCAGAAAAAGGTTTTGGATTTATCGAACGTGAAAATGGAGACGACGTATTCGTACACTTCTCTGCAATCCAAGGTGACGGATTCAAATCGTTAGACGAAGGTCAAAAAGTAACGTTTGACGTTGAGCAAGGTGCTCGTGGAGCTCAAGCTGCTAACGTTCAAAAAGCTGCTTAATCTTAAATGTTTATAGAAACAGGCTCTTAATAAAGGGCCTGTTTTTTTACGTTCTCTGTATAATACTCGAACTCAATAAAAAACCCTACTCAACGTTCGAGTAGGGAGATGTTACAAGGTAATAGAAAAAGATTTAACGCTTCAAAGGTTTGTTTATAGTATAACATACTGGATTGACAATATGCGGGAATGTATATAAATTATTTATTTTTCTTTTCGAATACAATCACATACTATTATTTCTTTTTGCCAATATATAAGAATCGGTTTATTTCGACCGTGAACATTATTGAGAAACAAAACATTACAAGTAAGAAAATACTGCCGTAAATAGGATTATTGTTAGTGTCAAAATGATTAAAAGGCTTTGGAAAGTGGTAATGAAGAAAAGGAAGATGATTTGTGGTCAAGTACTCTTGGCAAACGAGGCTAAACAATGAGTGACAGTTTGAAGACGTCTGTAGAGGCAAAGCTTTACTAGTGAACAGCCCTGCTTTTAAAAAAATATCTTGCACTTGAACAAGCAACAGCTGAGCTTTTTTAAGAAATTTTGTTAACAATCAATAATGAAGTACACACTCGTGATTCATTTAAAACGATATTATAATTGCAATTATTTCCGTTACGTGCTATGATAAAGAAAGATTATTTTTGTTCGTGTAAAGGATAGTATGAAGATTGACTTTTCGTCTTGATGATACTTTGGGCAGGGATAGTAATTAAAATGTGTGGTAACGCACTAGGAGGCAACAAAAATGGAACAAGGTACAGTTAAATGGTTTAATGCAGAAAAAGGTTTTGGATTTATCGAACGTGAAAATGGAGACGACGTATTCGTACACTTCTCTGCAATCCAAGGTGATGGATTCAAATCATTAGACGAAGGTCAAAAAGTAACGTTTGACGTTGAGCAAGGTGCTCGTGGAGCTCAAGCTGCTAACGTTCAAAAAGCTTCTTAATCTAAACTCGTTATAAAAACAGGCTCTTAGTATAGGGGCCTGTTTTTTTGCGTTCTCTGTATAATACTCAAACTCAATAAAAAACCCTACTCAACGTTCGAGTAGGGAGATGGTACAGGTAATAGAAAAAGATTTAACGCTTCAAAGGTTTCTTTACAAGTAGAACATATCGGATTGACAATATGCGGTAATGTATATAAGTTATTTATTTCTTTTCAAACACACCTACAGCTTATTAGGAAGCAAACTTTTACGAAATGTTAAAAATAATAGCCAACTCTACATGTGTCGTGTATCAACCGCCAAAAGCGCCACACTAAACGGGAGTCATCCATGATAATTCCGACACTCTCCTTCTTTTTCATTCATCACATCAGATGAAGTTTATGTATATTCTCTTTTTACAATGGTGAACAAAAAGGACCATCCCTTTTGTAAAGAATCATCCTTTTCTTCATTCATTTAATAATTTTTATGTGTTGTTGATTAATTATCATAACAGCTGGTTCATCTGCAAGAATTCCACCAACTTCAAATTTTCATAAGACTGATCCTTATTAGAAGTAGGCTTCTTTAACTATTGACTGGCGCAGTGGATATAAGAAATTCTTAACGATAGAGGGGAGATTGATTGATTTTTCTTGACTTAGATATACCTAAAACAATGAAAGCCCTACCTCTCTTTCATCCTTACGGCTCCTTGTCCGTGCCAGTGTGAATCAGGTACTAAAATCAAGTGACTATTTGATAAACTTCAAATGTCCGTTGAAGAAATTTAAATAATAAAAATGGATTAGATTGTAGGAATAACAAAAGAGGTTAATGTACTAAAAATAAGGTGAAAAAGTTGAATGTCTTTGAAATGATGTACCTTTAATCATGGTATTGATGAAAAATTCAGAATGTTTTGGAATGTAATATTAACCTTAACAGAAGCTTTTTATTTGATTTTCAGTGATTCCTTTAATTACTTCCAGTTCACTGATCAAAAATTCATATGCATGATCCAACATTTTTTTTTCGCTTGAATTAAGTGCTTTTTCTTTCTTCATACGCATTAAATCACGTACAACTTCAGCACCTTCTTGTATTTCACCCGTTTTTATTTTGTTCGTGTTTACTTGATACCTTTGTTTCCACGGCAGTAACCTATCTGATTCTCCATGCTGAAAAATGTGTATAATGCGTTTTAATGCAAGTATATCAGTAACTGGTCGTATACTTGAACTCAATATTTTACGTGTTGGAATCATAACTGTCATATTACTGATTGACATTTTTATGACATAATACTGTTGTTTTTCATCTAAAAATTCTTTTTCTTCTATGGCTTCAATTATACCTGCTCCGTGCATTGGATAAACAATGTTATCGCCAATTTGAAACATATTATCCACCTCCATGTATGGTAACCTTCTTAAGCTTACCATACATGGAGGTGGATAATCAAAATATTTAATAATAACATGATAATATTTTTATTGTCAATAACTTTTTTAATAAAACAGATCAAGCAAAAACAATACGGAACGTGTATGATTTCCAATAAAGGAAAGGTCAATTGGTCCGTGTATATCCTGAAAACTCGACTAATTACCATAGATCAGTTTTTCATTTTAGCTATGAGACTTCTTCGGCTTTGTCAATTCGAAACTATGTTGCACCATATCACCTAGAGTTTCTTTCGAGAGGGCACCATCTAAAATAATGGTATTCCAGTGATCTTTATTCATATGATAACCGGGTTTCACTTCTTCCTTATAGATGCTGCGCAGAAAATTGGCGCGCTCAGGTTCGCATTTAAGATTGATGCATAGATGACCATCTAGATTAAAGATAAGCGCAAACAACTTTTTATTACCTTTGTGACGCATCACAGTCCATCCTTCACCAAAAGGATAGTCTTTATAGGTGTCTGGATAAGACAGGCAGTAATCAATTATTTCATTCAGAGTCATAATAAGCCACCACCATTATAATTTATGATATAGATAAATGAGTCAATGATTCATAGATCATTATATATCAAAGTAAAATCTGTTTTACTCGTTTTGACTATTAGGTGTTAATATAAGAACGTCATGAAGCTACTTTTGTATAATCTGAATGAGGTTGCCGCATGTATCGTCGAAGACAGCTATTGTGACTTCTCCCATTTTTGTCGGCTCCATAGTGAACTTCACGCCTTTTTCCATTAATTGTGTGTACTGTTTTTGAATATCTGTAACGCCAAACATTGTGGCTGGGAAGCCCTCGGCGAATATCTTCTTTTGATACTCCTTAGCGGCAGGATGTTCATTTGGTTCGAGTAAAAGTTCGGTTCCATCTTGATCATCTTGAGAAACAAGTGTTATCCACCTGAATTTCCCCATAGGAACGTCTTCCTTTTTTACAAACCCCAGTTTTTCTGTATAAAACTCCAGTGCCTTGTCTTGGTCTTGTACGAATATACTGGTAACAATGATTTTCATACTGTTTTTGCCTCCTTTGATATTTATGACGAATGATACTGGCTGCAAGCAAATAACCCACACATTTGTCAGAAGTCCTGTTCCGGCTTTTTTCAAAGTGTCTTATGTATATTATATGAAACAAACGTATTTCTCCATGAATGATGCAAATCGTGCACTCAACATTTTTGGAGTGTAAGAAACTGTCCAAATTATGCGTTGTCAATTTATTGTAGCAGGAAACTTGATCGATTCTTTAGAATATGAAAGAGCCAAGGAACAATTTTTGAATTCTTTGGAAGCTGCAAAGAAAAACGTAAAGCATTGCAATGTTACATATGAATATCATGTGGTTATTTACCAATATGTAAATTTATGTCTTAATAGTAAGTGGTGATAAATATTATTGATAGCTGCATTTTGACTGCTTATTTTTTCATTGAATAATATAAAATGGTTATGAAATGGAAAAAGGCGGGATACCCGTTTATAAGTACATTTATAATAAAAAAAGGAGTCATAACGATGTTAAAAAGGTTTTTTCTGGTTTTACTTACACTGATGATGTCTATAGTTGTTATACTAGTGGCTGCTAAAGATTCCCCTGGAGATAATGTCATTTCATTTGATGAGCCTATGATCTTAATGATAACCATTGGGATAGTTGTATTTTTATTCATCCCTCCATTAGCCATGTCCTTTTTTGGCAACATGGCTGTAAGAATAATATCTGGAGTATATCAATGTTTTATCGTTTTAACTTTTCTGGGGATGATTCCAATTGGATTTCTTATTCCCAATGGCTTTTTGACAATTCTTGTTTCTGTTTTAGGAACTTTAGTCAGCATAATTAGTGTTGTAGTAACCCTATTCATTGATAGGAATAAAGAGGTTAAATCTTAATATAATAGTTGCCTTTATTGAAAAGCTTTATCCCTAATGTCGAGGAAAGGGGCCTTCCATTGATCAGTGACACCAACATGATCGTGATAAAAGCTTCTTTATAATCTTTTGCTCGATTTTAAGCTTCATTTAAACAAAGATTCTGCTTCAAATCACTTCATTGTCCAATCTTTTTAATGAGTTTATATCCTAATCTTACTATTAATTATTCATATTAGAATATAATAAGTTTACATCCTATTTATTACTTATAAAGATTGGAGTTAAAATGAAAAAAAGTAGGTTTATTTTAGCAATTATTTTTTCTGTTGTACTGCTTGTTTTTTTAGCATGGTTTATTTATGCTGGCACCCACCAACCTCCTATATTGAAGGGGAATTCAAAAGATGGAAAATGGAGTGTTATCTATTCTCCTGAAAAAGACATAGATCTGGCAAGGCAAGACTTATGGGCGGTTCATATTACATGGAAAAGGGATTCTGAGTTTTCAGTAAAAGAGGTTGTGTTTAAAGAAAATGGTGTTGTTGAGGCATCAGGTGATGCAACAGATGAACCTAAGAATGCAAAAGAAATAGCAGTAGCGATAATGGCAGATCCACCAAATACGAATAATGATTATACAGTAGAAGTTACTTGGGAAGAGAATGGGAAAACACAAAAAGACATTATACAAGTAAATAAAGAAATCAAACGGTCTTTTGTTATTCCTAATGTAATAAAAAGAATTTTAAGTTTAGGATAAAGCTAAAATACTCTCCTAGGAATAGAAAAATATTATTAAATCAAGTATAAGCGTTTGCTTTTATCTTGTTTCATCTTAATTTTTCACCTTAACTGAGGGTTGTTCCTAAGTAAACATCAATGATACCAAGGTGACTGCCTTGGTATTTTTTTGTGCTTACCTAACCTGTAAGTCATTTAAACGGTCAGAAGTTTCTCTTTGTTTGTTGGGGAAACATAAACATCTATTGTCGTTGTTATAATAGCTTGTCCGAGTCTTTTTTTATTGTTGCATAAACTTCGTCTTAAGCTTAATCTATGAATACATATAAAGACGGAACCTATATAATTGCTGATAGGAGAATAAAACAAATACCGTGATGTCAAAAATACCAATTAAGGGGAAGGGGATGAAGGAAAATCAAGAGCGTGATATCTAAATGGGGGAAGAGCCTAAAAAATTGTTAGAGGAAAGTACGGTCAAGCCGGTGAAGCTAACGTGATGAAAAAACAAACTGTTTGGAAAAGAGGGGGTCCTGATGACAAATAGCAGAACGATTCCTAAGGTTGATGAATTTTTAAGTAAAGCTGAAAAGTGGAAGGAAGAATATGAGCGGTTGAGAAATATCGTTCTTGACTGTGAGCTGACTGAAGATTTTAAGTGGATGCATCCTTGTTATACGTTTCATAAAAAAAACGTCGTTTTAATACATGGATTTAAAGAATATTGTGCGCTTCTGTTTCACAAAGGCGCCTTGTTACAGGATCCTCAGGGGATTCTTATCCAACAAACGGAGAATGTACAGGCGGCGCGCCAGATTCGGTTCACCAATGTTCAGGAAATAGCTGAAATGGAACCCATCTTGAAAGCCTATATTGATGAAGCCATTGAAGTTGAAAAAGCCGGTTTGGAAATGAATGTTAAAAAGAATACGGAATACATCATTCCAGAGGAACTTCAACATAAATTCGATGAAATCCCTGCCTTGAAAACTGCTTTTGAAGCATTGACCCCGGGACGGCAAAGAGCATACATTCTTTATTTTTCTCAAGCCAAACAATCCAAAACTCGAGAGTCAAGGGTTGAAAAATATATGAAGAAAATTCTCGATGGGAAGGGATTAAAGGATTAGTATATTCGCCAGGAAGGCATTTTGCTAAGTGAGTTTTCTATGAAACTGTCATGAAAGAAGCATTGAAGGATGAAGGCAACCATGATACCAACCATGGTATTTCTAGTGTCAGAATAAAATGCAGAGGGGCGGTTCAATGTATAAAAGAACCGTCCCTTATTTTGTTTGGCATTTTCGTTAGAATAAAACGATTACTGATTAATGAATAGTCATTATGTCAATGAGGCGCTTGATTTTTTCACTGTCTCCTGTATCAACGTACACTGTTTTTGCATTTTTTATTATATCCTCAGTCACTTCCCGCATTACGCCTTTACTTAAATTATCTGAGGAATCCCAGCGTAAAGGAACATTGTATACTTTAATCGTGCCATCGCCATTACCGCTATAAGTTACAGATCCATCCACTAAACGAGAGCCTGCTAACTGGATAACATTTTCCGGATAGCCAGCACTGGTGTCATCATTCGGATTGATTGGTTCGCCAGCCGAAATATGTCGAACATTCAGTTCATCTATCTCTTGATTTGCTCCAAGCTGCAACCAAACTCTGGCATATTCGATTTTCTCAGAAGAATATTCCGCTAATACATTGTCTTTTTCGCTGTTCGCCTCGTTTTTTAATCCTTCTGAAGAGGTTTCTTTTGATTCATCCGTTGAGGATTCTGTTGAGGCATTTTCATTTGAATTCTTTGTTCCGGATTTTTCTGATCCTGTTGTTGCCTCTGATTCATCCTTAGTTATTTGGTTGCTATCTTCAGTCTCATTATTATTTTCTTCAGTTTGTAATGCAGAATCATTATTTGATTTTTCTTCCTTACCGCCCATACATCCAACGAGCAATAAGACGAGCAGCATCATGACAACATTAGAATAAAAAATATTTCTCAGTTTCTTCATTATTTCATCCCTCACCATCAACAGCCTTACATGCTTTTCTTAGCTTAATCAGTTGATTTTTTTCAGTTTTCAGCTTCAGTAAACAAAGACTTAGCTTCAAATACCATCATTGTCCAATCCTTTCAATTAGTTATATCTAAATATTACCATGGAATAGATATGAAAGTTCGAAAAAATTGTTTAAGGAGAGATAACGAATGTTAGCTCAATCGAGTAAATCTCGACAGCTTTTTGAAATGATGGCCACACTGTATACGGATGGATTTCATGAGGAATCACCTAGAAACTGCAAAAATAAAAACCACTTTCTCTTTACATTAAGCAGCCTATATTGAATGTTTTTTATCTTTGTCATCATTTGTTGATGTACTAGAGTGTGTGAATATGCGGTCTAATATTTGTTCTGTAAATGGCATAAAGGCATTAAGGATTATTCCTCCTAAACAAACGGTTAATATAGTCCCGACGCCAATTGGCCCATTTAAAATAATTGCAGCTATCAAGAATACGACATAAATGAATGTTCTCGAAAAAAAGATATTTGTTCTAGTTAAGTCTTTTATGATGAATGTTAATCGGTCAACTGGAATTGGTGCAAAATTTGTGTGCAAATAGGTTGCAGTTCCTAATCCTATAACGACTAAGCCGATTCCAAAACAAATCACTTTGCTGAACCATAGGTCAGGCGTTATCAAATTGTGCAATAAAAAAAGCCACATATCAATCCCAATCCCCGTTATAAATGCTGTTAACATTCCCAAAACTTCCGGTCTTTGTCTATTTAAAATTGAATTACAGCATATCAATATGAACGCTATTATGATTTCCCAGCTTCCCACTGTAAGCCCCACATTTTTAGACAGTCCTACCACAACTGCATCAAAGGGTGAAGTTCCAAGGTCTGATTGGATAGTGAAGGAAATACCAAGAGTTAAAATGAAAATTCCTAATACATAAAAAGTATATTTCACTTTACTCGACCTCTTCTTCGTTATTTTTATTGCAAATACAACAAAGCTACGTTATATTCAATATAGATCATTTTTGTTGTATTTGCAACAAAGATATGCACTAAGGAGGTCATGATGAAGGAAATTCTTCGCGAAATCGGAATGATTGCAAGGGCATTAGATTCGATAAGCAATATAGAATTTAAAGAATATAACCTCACAAAAGGGCAGTATTTGTACCTTGTCCGAATATGTGAAAACCCAGGAATCATTCAAGAAAAGTTAGCTGAAATGATTAAAGTAGACCGAACAACCGCAGCTCGTGCCATAAAAAAACTCGAAATAAACGGTTTTATTGAAAAGATGGATGATGAACATAACAAAAAGATAAAAAAACTCTTTCCAACAGAAAAAGGGAAAGATGTGTTTCCCGTTATAAAAAGAGAAAATGATCATTCTAATAGTGTCGCATTAGCAGGATTTTCTGAAAAAGAAGCAGAAACCATTTTTCACCTTCTTCAAAGAATGAGAAAAAATGTAGAAGTTGACTGGGAATATGTAAAAAAAGGGAACAAGAGAGATTATTAATTTTAAAAGGAGCATATACGAGCATGAGTGTAAAACTAAAAAAATGCAGACATGAAGATTTAAAAATACTCCAAAAAATAAGTATTGAAACATTCAATGATACATTCAAAGACCAGAATTCACCTGAAAATATGAAAGCTTATTTGGAAAGTGCGTTTCATTCTAAACAATTGGAAAAGGAATTATCCACTGTCTCTTCACAATTCTTTTTTGTTTATTTTAATCATGAAGTCGCTGGATATTTAAAGGTCAATACCAATGAGGCTCAGTCTGAAGAAATGGGTGACGAATCACTAGAAATCGAGAGGATTTATATCAAGAACAAATTTCAAAAACATGGCCTTGGTAAATATCTGTTCAATAAAGCTGTGGAAATTGCGCTGGAATCTAATAAAAAGAAAATCTGGCTAGGCGTATGGGAAAAAAATGAAAATGCTATTGCTTTTTATGAGAAAATGGGGTTTGTTCAAACTGGAGCCCACTCTTTTTATATGGGTGATGAAGAACAAATAGACTTTATCATGATCAAAACACTCGTATAACTTTTTATGAAAGGCGGGTTTATATGTATATTCCAAAATACTATAAGGTTACAAATGCTGATGACATTTGGGACTTTGTTCAAAACAACTCATTTGGCACAATTGTCACAACAGCTCAAGGGAAACCAATTGCAACTCATTTGCCATTGCAGTTCATGAAAGAGGGAGATACTTACTATATAACGGGGCATATTGCTTATGGGAATTCTCAATGGAGAACATTTGAAACCTGTGAAGATGTGCTTGTTATGTTTCAGGGACCGCACGCTTATATCTCTTCCTCTTGGTATGAAAAGGAAAACGTCCCAACATGGAACTATCAAGCCGTACATGTATACGGTACAGCCAGCATTTTGAACGAAGAAGAGCTAAAACATGACCTGACAATGCTGCTGCAAAAATACGAAAAGCACCGTAAGAATCCAGTTTTATGGGATAAGCTTTCTCCTCAGCTCTTAGAAAGTCAGCTGAAAGGTATTGTCGGATTTAAGATGAAGGTGGGAGAAATTCAGGCTTCATATAAATTAAGTCAGAACCGAAATGAAAAGGATTATATGAATATCATTGATCAATTACGACATGAAGGAAATCCAAATTCGAAACAAATGGCAGAACTGATGGAAAAGCGATTAAAAGATTAAATATAAGTCTTCCTTACAGCAGCGAGTTTGAATCTCTCCAAAAGTTTAAATAAAGACAAGAGTACGTAAATCAAACGTTGATTTATAAGGGTATTTCAACAGAAAACACAGTTTCTCTTTATTGAGGTCTAGTGAATGAATAACCTGTGAAGGTTCAATTCCTCGGCCGCATCCCAATAATACCGAGGGTTTAACTGCCTTTGGTATTATTTTTTATGCAGAAAATACAGCTATGAGAGAAAGCTGCTCATCAAAACTCACCAGTTATCATTTATAGTAAATATATAGAAAAACAACAATCAACCGAGAATGAATTTTGTTCTATAAAGGAGATTCCCATGGAAGAAGTAAAAGTTGTGTATGCGTTGATTAAAAGTAAATGTAATCAGATATTAATGGTGGATAATCATGAAGGACACTGGTCACTTCCGGGTGGAAGAGTTGAACCTGATGAGACGATAATAGAAGCTGCTATACGTGAGGTGCATGAAGAAACAGGTTTTGAAGTAGAAATAGGGAATTTAATTGCTGTTAACGAAGCGAATTATGTAAAGAGGAATCATCACGCTATCCTTTTTACATTTGAAGCACGAATTGTTGGAGGAACCGAAGCGATTAAAAAGCCAAACGAGATATTGCAAATTGAATGGGTTGACATTGAACAGGCAAATGAACGAATGCCGTATTACTCAGAAGGACTTAATAAAATGCTGACAGGATACGCCCTATATAATAATCAAGGAACAATAGGGTAATAGCAGTAATCGTCAGGCTAGTAGGTCAAGTTGCAAACAAAAGAAACAAAACAGTAGGTAACAAATGCTCCCCACTGTTTTGTACGTTACTTAGCTGATATTTTCTTTAATCGTTTTGGAAAATGTGATTGATTTATTCTCACTAACAAATGTTGAGCCTAAAAGGAGTGCGCCACCTAGCATTTGAACAATGGTCATTTGTTCTTGCAGGATAATGGCAGAAATTAATATAGCTACAAATGGATCGACATAGCTTATCATAGCCATACTCTGACCTTTTAATTTTTGCATTCCCGAGAAAAATAACCAAAATCCAATCCCAGTGTTTACAATCCCTAAAATGATGATTACTTATACGGTAAATCTATTTAAGTTTTTAGCGAATAAGCCTTATTGATGTTCTGTCGGAATTAATGTCATCAAGTACGATAACTTCTGTCAGGGAAGTAATATATAATAGGCTATATCAATTGGATCGGAGTGTGATGGGATGCAAACGAAAAAAGTTTATCTTTATGTATGTAATACAATGTCAGATTGGGAATATGGATATTTAATCGCTGAACTAAACTCAGGAAGATATTTCAAAAAAGATGCAGCACCTTTAAAAGTTGTTACAGTAGGAGTTAATCAAGAAATGATTACTACAATGGGAGGTTTAAGCGTAAAACCAGATATTTCCGTTGGTGAGTGCACTCTTGAGAGGAAAGATCTTCTCATTTTACCTGGAGCGAATACTTGGGGAGAAGATATTCATCAGCCAATCTTGAAAAAAGTTGGCGAAGCTTTAGAGCTGGGCACTATTGTTGCTGCAATTTGCGGTGCAACGGAGGGCCTCGCCAATATGGGATACCTAGATTCCAGAAAGCATACTAGCAATGACTTAGAGTATCTTAAAATGGTCTGTCCTCATTATAAAGGAGAAACGTTTTATGAGGTGGGGCCTGCGGTATCTGGTGAGAATTTGATTACTGCTTCAGGAGTAGCTCCTCTGGAATTTGCGATGGAAGTATTGAAAACATTAGATGTATTTACGCCAGATACATTACATTCATGGTATAACCTCAATAAGACACATCAGCCAGAATACTTCTACGAATTAATGAATTCAATAGAGAGATGAGCGAAATCATTCAACTGAGTTTTATATACTTTCGACGATGACAAACATTTTAACAATACTCAGAAGTGATGTTGTAATGACAACAAGCTTTCATAAAACAAAGCAGTGTTGAGGGCTGAGTATAAGCATAGTAAAGGGAAAAAGCTTAATCTTTTTGGGAGATTAGGCTTTTTTTCTAAAGTCTAATATTGGCTTTCGGTTATACATGTATTCATTCATGACAGTTTGGTATAAAACTTGTTTTCAGCAGATTTTAGGGATTTCTATTTTCTCGAGTTAGTTCGTTTAGGGTTTAGTCCGTATTTGTGAATAGGTAGATGAAAGATTTTCTGAAGGAGCTGACAGATAGAAAGGAGATAATGGATGAAGGAATATTTTACAATTGGAGAAACAGCCCGTCTCAATAACATCTCAATTCAAACATTGCGCTATCATGAAGGATCGGAGTTTTCAAGCCTTCCTTTTCGGCATATACTTTTCTCCCCAAGGGAAGAAATCCGCCGGGTTATGAACATGGAGAAGCAAGTTCTGGAACTTATCAGAGGAATTCATTTATAGGTTACTGTTGGGGAACATATACATACCTTTTGTATATGGTCTTTAGTATAAATAAACCTATTATGGTATATTTAAATTAAGACTAAATATTCGAAATGAGGAATGAGATGAATACAAACAAAAAACATAAGCATTTTAAAATAAAAAGGGTACTGCAAGTCATAATGGTTATTATCGGAGGAATGATAGCGGCGTATGGACTGGAAACCGTATTGATTCCAAACAGTGTATCTGATGGAGGGGTGACAGGCCTTAGTATCGTTGGTTCACAGCTATTTGATTTGCCGCTAGGGGTCCTTATTGCAGCTTTAAATATCCCGTTTGTCTGGTTAGGATATAAGCAAATCGGGAAAGACTTTGCATTATTATCCATTATCGGAATCGTAA
This sequence comes from Bacillus sp. AF23, assembly GCF_020861455.1. Lineage (NCBI taxonomy): Bacteria > Bacillati > Bacillota > Bacilli > Caryophanales > Bacillaceae > Bacillus > Bacillus sp. AF23. The sequence continues at coordinate 8,931 of NZ_JAJHVY010000024.1, read as the reverse complement.
CACTTGCCGCTGGCACAATGTTTTTCCACCACACTCCAGCCATCATAGAGGGGGATACCCTGTTAATAACCGTTGTTGGCGGGATTATCCTTGGATTGGGAATGGGGTTAGCGTTACGTAACGGCGGCGCACTGGATGGAATTGATATGCTCGCTGTGCTGCTGTCTCGAAAATTGCCATTTGGAACGAGCGATCTCATTTTATTCTTAAACCTTTTTGTGTTTATTTTTGTATCCATTGTATTTGGCTTACAAGGGGCATTACTGTCAGTCATTGCTTACTACATTGCGTCCAAAGTCATACATATCGTTGAGGAAGGCTTAAGTGGTTCTAAAACCTTTCAAATTATTTCAACCCAGCCTGAATTAATGGTAGAGACAATACGTGATCAGTTAGGACGAAGTGCTACCTATAAAGAAGCTTATGGCGGTTTTTCCCACGAGAAATTTAAAGAAATCACATGTGTCATCAACCGCCTTGAAGAAACAAAACTAAAGGAAATTATTAATGAAATTGATAAAAATGCCTTTGTTACCGTATATGATGTAGCTGAAGTGAAGGGCAGTAATTTTAGAAGACATACGAGTCATTAGAGAAAAACAGAACTTCAAACCCAAAAGTGAGATATCTCAGAAATTTTATATTAAATTGTTTTGTTTACACGCCCAGAAAATAAGGTAACCAGCAGTCTGTACTGGAATTCCATTGCCTCCTGTCTCGTATAATGAGAATAGGAGGCTTTTTTGTATAAGGGTATGCTTAAATGGAGGGATTTATTTGAATATTGAGCTGAAAGAAATAGATATGTTACAAGCGGATTCTGGTCCTTATGGGATAGCGGTCTCTCGTGAAGGAAATGTATGGTTTACTCAGCATAAAGCAAATAAAATCAGTTGTCTTCATCAAAATGGAACAATCAAGGAATTTATTGTTCCAACTCCTGATGCACGAGTGCTGTGTTTGACCATATCTTCAATAGGTGATATTTGGTTTACTGAAAATGGGGCTGATAAAATTGGAAGGCTTTCAGAAACGGGCGTATTTACAGAGTACCCGTTACCTCATCCAAATTCAGCGCCATATGGAATTGCTGAAGGTCTTAACGGTGATATTTGGTTTACTGAAATGAATGGAAACCGCATAGGGAGATTGACTGCAGAAGGTGTGATTCATGAATACGAACTGCCGAATAAAGAATCATATCCTTCTTTTATTACGTTGGGGCCCGATGACTCACTTTGGTTCGCTGAAAACCAAAACAATGCGATCGGCAAGATAACCCGATCAGGAGAAATAACGGAATACCCAATCCCAACACCGGGAGCAGCGCCAGTAGGTCTTGCAAGCGGAAACGATGGTGCCCTTTGGTTTACAGAAATAATGGGGAATAAAATAGGAAGGATCACGATGTCCGGCGAAATAACTGAATTTGATATTCCTACACCAAATGCCCGGCCTCATGCTATTGCGGCGGGAGTCGAAGCGGATTTATGGTTCACTGAATGGGGAGCAAATAAAATAGGAAGATTGACAAAAGAGAGAACCTTTGAAGAATATACAATCAAAACCTCTAATGGCGAACCTCACGGAATTGGCTGTGACAAAGAAGGCAGTGTATGGTTCGCATTAGAATGCAATAAGATCGGAAAGCTGCGTTTACTGAAATGAAGAGAAAGTGCTGAAAGAATATAAAAAGCATACCAAGAACATAGTATGCTTTTTCATTTGCGTGAAACGTCATCATGTTACATGAACTGAAGTCTCGTCAATGTAGCCTTTCAACAGCTTAAGTACTTATAGCTCTTTTACCATGACCTTCTCGCCGTTAAAATCGAGCTCACCATTAAATGTAAAGCCGAATTTTTGATACAGGCGCAAAGCATGAATGTTGTTCTCAAAAATGCTTAAATAAATTCTGTTACATGTATATAGCTCAGCAAGGTGATGAATAAGAGCTTCAAGCATTTTGCTGCCTAATCCTTGGCCTTGAAAACGCTCGTCAATGAAAAATCGGTCAAGCCACACTCTGCCGTTTTTATTTTCTTCATCAATCTCAGGAAACCATCCATACATAGCAAAACCGACTAACTTCCCTTCGTAATAAAGTCCAGCAGGTTTATAATACTGACATTCAGTTGCATCCTCTAGACATTGCTTGGTTGATTCTATATATGATATTTGGCTCTTGTGAACATGAAGAGACAGAATAGATTCACGATTCTCTTCAGTTACCGCCTTTATCTCAATACTCATAGTCATTCTCCTTTTTTCTCTTTTTCTGAAAAGGACAGACGATTTTCAGATCAATAACATTGTTACGCTTTCATCCACATCATGTAGTCTTAGGAACAATGAGTTCTGCAGTTAATCCCCTTACTTTACAATTTGCACAAAAACCTTAATTAAATACTTTTCATAGCCTTTAACTGATAGCTCATCTAACATCACTTCTTCGTAGAAAAAACCTTATAATTTTATATCTTTGTCGCGGCAGCTGAGGAGCTGCTCTTTTTTTGTAAACCTGTATGGGAGGTCTTGCAATACACTAGGTGCTCGTTCATAAATTAGTACTTGTTTACTTAATGAAATTCATCCCAATTGAAGCTTGTCCTGAACATTCTTTAATGGTGAGTATCTTCTTTTTCATGATGAACAGGTGAATTTTCTGCGCATAAATCCAATTTTTCCGGAAGTTTCGGTAAAAAACGAAACTTTTAACGCGTTTATTTTACTTTATAATGTGAGCGGTTTCCTATGTAGTATACTTATACTATCGTACATCATTTGAGTGAAACACAGGAAGGATAGAAAAACAGATGAGATACATGAATACTAGACAAAAAGACATTTTGTATCTGTTGTTATCTGAACCTGATGACTATTTAGTCGTGCAAGATTTCGCCGACAGGGTAAAGTGTTCTGAAAAAACGATCAGGAATGATCTGAAAACGATCGAAGGTTATCTGCATGAACATTCTCCTGCTCAGCTCATTCGCAAACCAGGATTAGGTGTCTATTTAAATATAGAAGAACATGAAAGGGCCAGATTAACTCAACAATTGGGTACTGAACGTTTTGGCTCAAAGCACCAGTCCGATGAAGAAAGAATTCTGCAAATCGCTTATCAATTATTAATGAACCCAAAACATGTTTCAGCAAAAGAAATTGCCGCTCAGCATTTTTTGAATAAGTCTTCCATCAAAAGGGATTTACATGAAATTGAAGAGTGGCTAAAGCGATTTGATCTCAAATTGGTGTCAAAGCAGCGGCTCGGTTTAAAGATTGAGGGAAATGAAAGAAATAAAAGAAAAGCCTTAGCCAGAATCTCTGATTTGATTGATAATCCAGAGTTTACAAGTCAGTTTATCAAAAGCAAGTTCTTAACTCATGAAGTGAAATGTGTGTCGAATGAATTCAAAACATTGCAAAAGCACCATTCTATCTATTTCACAGATGAAACGTTCGAGAATTTATTATTGCATACATTGCTGATGATACGCCGGATCAAAATGAAGCAGCCTATCTCGATTTCGCCAACAGAAATGGCAGCAGTAGAAAAGAAGAAAGAATATCAATGGGCAATGACATGTTTAAAACGGCTGGAAGCGGTTTTTGCCATCCGCTTCCCTAAAGAAGAAGCCGTGTATGTAACGCTGCATATACTCGGCGGAAAAGTTCGTTTACGGTCTCGGGAGGAAGGAAAAAAGGTTCTGGAAAATCCCTTGCTTCCCATGGTTGTGCGGCATTTAATCGATCGTGTGTCAGAGCTGAAAATGCTTGATTTTCATAATGATCAGGATTTGATCAACGGATTGAACATCCATCTTAACACAGTGCTAAACCGGCTGAATTACGATCTTTCTGTATCAAATCCAATGCTAAATGACATAAAAAAAATGTACCCCTATCTGTTTCATATGATCATTGACGTTCTGGAAGACATCAATCAAACGTTTGCTCTTTCTATTCCTGAGGAAGAGGCCGCTTATCTGACATTGCATTTTCAAGCTGCTGTCGAACGTTTGCACCACAGCAGCGAGAAGCGTAAAAAGGCAATCATCGTCTGCCACATGGGCATTGGAATGTCACAATTGCTGCGGACAAAAATTGAACGGAAATTTCATGAAATCGCTGTGAAGGCCTGTATTGCAAAAGCTGATTTAGCAGATTACACAAAAAAGAATGGGGACATAGATCTTGTCATTTCCACGGTAGCGCTGGAACATGTGCCGATTCCTCATATTGTTGTATCACCGCTGTTGGAGCCTTCTGATGAGACGAAACTAAGTGCATTTATGGATCAGGTTGACGAATCCCAACGCCAAACACAAAAAACGTTTAAGATGCTGAACAATACGACTCCTTTCTTAGTTTTTTTGCAGCAAGAGTCAGTTCATCGCTATAAGCTGATTGAACAAATGGCAATGGCTTTATACGAGAAAGGCTATGTGGAAAAGGAGTATGCCATTCATGCTGTGATGAGAGAAAAAATGTCGGCGACAAACATTGGGGCTGGCATTGCGATTCCTCATGCAAACTCTAAATTTATTAAACAATCAGCCATTGCGATTGCCACATTAAAAGAGCCGCTTGATTGGGGGGCTGAAAAAGTGTCGCTCGTCTTTATGCTGGCTGTCAAACACGAGGATCAAAACATGACAAAGCAATTGTTCCATGAACTGTCATACCTGAGTGAGCAGCCGGCATTCATTCATAAGCTGACTGAAGAAACAAATGTGATGAGATTTTTATCTTATTTGAATTATTAAAAGCGGGGCTTTGATGCCCTGCTTTTTTTCGTATGGATAAATGCTGGTTTTTCCGGAATTAACGGTAAAAAACAGCGCTTTTACAAGCATGATTTTAATATACAGTTGTTACAGGCCTTATGATTCATACTTTAAAGGAGGACTCGTATGAAACTGTTAGCGATTACATCATGTCCGAATGGAATTGCCCATACATATATGGCGGCTGAAAATCTGCAAAAAGCTGCCGACAGATTAGGCGTCCAAATGAAAGTCGAGACCCAAGGCGGAATCGGAGTGGAAAATGAGCTGACCGGAGAGGAGATTCGTGAAGCAGACGCGATCATTATCGCGGCAGACCGCTCGGTAAACAAAGACCGGTTTGTAGGAAAAAAACTGTTGTCTGTCGGGGTTCAGGATGGTATCCGCAAGCCGGAAGAATTAATTCAAAAAGCACTTAGCGGCGATGTGCCGGTCTATAGTTCAGCTTCAAATTCGGAAGCCGGCAATCAACAGGAGAAAAAACAAAATCCGATTTATCGTCATTTAATGAACGGTGTTTCTTTTATGGTTCCATTTATCGTCGTCGGCGGGTTATTGATAGCGGTTGCATTGACGCTTGGAGGTGAGAAAACACCGAAAGGCTTAGTCATTCCGGATGAATCTTTTTGGAAAACGATTGAACAGATCGGAAGTGCCTCATTCTCATTCATGATCCCGATTTTGGCCGGATATATCGCGTACAGCATCGCTGATAAGCCCGGGCTTGTACCAGGAATGATCGGCGGATATATTGCAGCGACGGGAAGCTTTTACGGCAGTGCAAGCGGCGCCGGTTTTCTCGGCGGCATCATCGCCGGATTTTTGGCGGGGTATGCTGCCCTTTGGATCAAAAAATTAAAGGTTCCAAAAGCGATTCAGCCGATTATGCCGATTATTATTATTCCAGTGTTCGCTTCACTAATTGTAGGTTTGGCGTTTGTGTTTTTGATCGGTGCACCTGTAGCGCAAATTTTCGAATCTTTAACGGTATGGCTGGCGGGTATGAAAGGTTCGAGCTCCATCCTGCTGGCATTGATTTTAGGCGCAATGATTTCATTTGATATGGGAGGCCCCGTAAACAAGGTGGCATTCCTGTTTGGATCGGCCATGATCGGAGAAGGAAACTATGAAATTATGGGACCGATTGCCGTCGCCATTTGTATACCGCCGATTGGCCTTGGGATTGCAACGTTTTTTGGAAAAAGAAAATTTCAGGAGTCGGAGAGAGAAATGGGAAAAGCATCATTTACCATGGGTCTCTTCGGCATCACTGAAGGAGCCATTCCATTCGCGGCACAAGATCCGCTTCGCGTCATTCCGGGGATTATGGCAGGTTCTATGATTGGTTCTGTGATCGCTATGATCGGCAATGTCGGAGACAGAGTAGCGCACGGCGGGCCTATAGTGGCAGTACTAGGCGCCGTTGATCATGTATTGATGTTTTTTATTGCAGTGATTGCCGGATCTCTTACCACCGCTCTTTTAGTTAATGTACTAAAAAAAGATATTCCGGTTTCTTCACCCGCCGGGCTGAATGAAGCTGCAGCATCGAATGACGTTCCGCAACAAAACAATGAAGCGGAAAGCAGACAGATGGAGAAGACGGATATTAACAAGCTGACAGACATTATGAGTATAGATCTTATTGAACCAACATTATCAGGCGAAACCAGAGATGACATTATTGATGAAATGATTCAAAAATTGTCCCGCACAGGTATGCTGCATTCAGAGAGCGGTTTTAAACAAGCGATCATGAATCGCGAACAAGAGGGGACAACGGCGATTGGCATGAATATCGCGATCCCGCACGGGAAGTCTGATGCCGTCAAGAAGCCTAGTGTAGTGTTTGGAATCAAACGATCAGGCATTGACTGGAACAGTCTTGATGGATCAGAAGCAAAGTTAATCTTTATGATCGCTGTACCGAAAGATAGCGGAGGGAACCAGCATCTGAAACTGCTGCAAATGCTATCTCGAAAACTGATGGATGACAGCTATAGGGAAAGGCTGCTCTCTGTCCAGACAAAAGACGAAGCATACAAACTCCTGGATGAAATCATATGAAGCGGGGGAATTTTTCATGATGACTGAACCGTTATTTTTCAAGCCTGTTTTCAAAGAAAAGATTTGGGGCGGCACCGCTTTGGCTGCTTTCGGCTATGACATCCCATCAGAACGAACGGCCGAATGCTGGGCTTTTGCAGCACATCAAAATGGACAAAGTATTGTACAAAACGGGTTATACAAGGGGCTTACGCTCAGTGAATTATGGGATCATCATCGGCATTTATTCGGACATCTGAAGGGGGACCGCTTCCCTCTTCTCACGAAAATTTTGGATGCCAATCAAGACTTATCCGTTCAGGTGCATCCGAAAGATGAGTATGCAAAAACGCGTGAAAAAGGAGAGCTCGGAAAAACAGAATGCTGGTATATCATAGACTGCCAAGAAGATGCAGAAATCGTTTATGGCCACAACGCAAACACAAAGGAAGAACTGATCTCGATGATAGAAGATGGAAAATGGGACAAGCTCCTGCGCCGCGTAAAGGTAAAACCGGGGGATTTCTTCTATGTGCCAAGCGGCACCGTTCATGCGATTGGGACAGGCATTCTCATTTTAGAGACGCAGCAGAATTCCGATACAACCTACAGATTATATGATTATGGCCGGAAAGATACAGAAGGCAATTTGCGCGAGCTCCATTTGGAAAAAAGCATAGAAGTGATAGACGTACCATTTGCGCCAGAGCAGCAAACGGTTCAATATAAACAAACAGATGATTTGCACATAGCCGTATTGATGGAGTGCCCTTATTTTTCAGTGGAAAAGTGGGAGTTAACAGGATTGGCAAGTTTAAAACAGCAAAAATCATTCCTTCTTGTCAGCGTCATCGAAGGAGAAGGCCGGATAATCTCCGGCGAGCGTACATATGACTTTAAAAAAGGAGATCATATGTTGCTGCCTTACGGGTTTGGGGAATTCAAACTCGCGGGGGATGCGGAGTGTATCGTATCTAATCTGTAAAATAAAACTTTATGACCAGTTTCACGTTTTAAGTCGATATAGAGAAACCAAAGTGATCTCATTTTGGCTTTTCAATATAAAAAGATACCAGCTGGTATCTTTTTTCATATTCACTCACTATGACACCCCTTCGATGGTTTCTTTTAATCTTATCTGCAATTGGGAGTATGTGTCCAGCAGATTAACTGCAGACAACAATCACTTTGCTAAAGACAACCTATAAAAGCTGCTTCAATTTTATATGGATAAAAAGAGAAGAAAACGAAATGTGTTTCTGAATGATTTGTTTGTAAAAAACAAGTTATCCTATTAAAAACCAGTTTTTTTATTTTATGTGCAAAATCATCTTTGGGCTGTCACGTTCGCTATTTCAAATGGTTCTTTCCCACACTGAACATTTGATCTGACAAGTTTTATAGGTAAGAATGTAAAGGATGATCTACATGAAATATGATAAAGTATTTTTTATGTGATAGTTGATGAAGAATATTTTAATAAGAGGTGTATTTATGAAGTTGGATGAATTTGCGATTGGACAAGTATTTCATACAAAGTCTTTTAGGGTAACAAAAGAAAATGTAATGAGGTTTGCGGAAGAATTTGACCCTCAATATATGCATGTAGACGAGGAAAAAGCGAATAAAGGCAGATTTAATGGAATCATCGCTTCTGGCATACAAACGTTAGCCATTTCTTTTAAGCTCTGGATTGAAGAGGGGTTCTATGGCGACGATATTATTGCTGGAACAGAGATGAATCATATTAAATTCATAAAACCCGTGTATCCAGACGATGAATTGCATTCAGTTGTTGAGGTGGTAGATAAGAAACCAAAGAAAAGTGGAACGGGAATACTTACTGTATTGATATTTACTTATAATCATAAAGAAGAAAAAGTATTCGAAGGTGAGTTATCAGTATTGATTAAGCAATAAATAATGTAATAGTAAAGGTTTTTGATCACCAATTGATCAAACGATGAGAGTATAATTAAGATATGCTTTTTTTGGACTTACAATGTTAAGAGCTCATCTTAGAAAAAAACATACCAAATACGGGGACTGACCCCATAAGATGAGACAAATAAAAAACACCTTCAAGTTTGAAAAC
>NZ_JAJHVY010000006.1:0-40204 GCF_020861455.1 Bacillus sp. AF23 | reverse complement strand
AACTGTATAAAACAAAAAAGCTTGTAGAAAAAACATCGTTTTCTCTACAAGCTGAAGAGCGGGGGTTACCCGCTCTTTTTTGTTTGCTATGTATGAACTCCTGCTGTTATTCAGCAGCAGAAGTTTCTCTGATCGCGCGGCGGTCGAAAGTAAGACGTGTGTTATCACCAGTCTTAATGACGACTTTGCTTTCGTCGATAGAGTCAACTGTACCGTGCAATCCACCGATTGTCACGACTGAATCGCCTTTTTTCAGTTCCTCCTGCATTCGACGCACAGCTTTTTGCTGCTTCTGCTGCGGACGGATCAGCAAGAAATAAAGAACCGCAAACATTAAAATAATAGGAACTAATGTACCTAAAGTACCTGTCATCTTTTTCCCCCCTTTCTGAAACAAACTTGCCATTATGGCTTTTTATATTAGAAGCTTTTCGCATTTGGCTTGTTATAGCCGTAACGCTCAAAGAACTCTTCTCTGAAATCACCCAGACGATCCTCGCGAATAGCCTGTCTTACCTGCTCCATTAAGTGTAACAGAAAATGAAGGTTATGGTAAGTTGTTAATCGGAGTCCAAACGTTTCATTGCAGCGAATCAAGTGTCTGATATACGCCCGTGTGTAATTTTTACATGTGTAGCAATCACACTCTTCATCAATCGGACGGAAGTCTCTCTCAAATTTTGCGTTTTTCATATTGAGCCGGCCTTCAGCAGTAAACACCGTGCCGTTCCGTGCAATACGGGTAGGCAGCACACAGTCAAACATGTCTACTCCGCGGATCGCTCCGTCAATCAGAGCATCCGGAGAACCAACTCCCATCAGATACCTCGGCTTATCCTTCGGTAAAAGCGGTGTCGTATATTCAAGCACCCGGTTCATAACGTCTTTCGGTTCACCAACGGACAATCCACCTATAGCATATCCCGGAAAATCAAGGGAAATCAAGTCTTTCGCGCTTTGTGTGCGCAAATCTTCGTATTCTCCCCCCTGAACAATACCAAACAGGCCTTGCTCGTCCTGCCGGGCATGGGCATTCAGGCAGCGTTCAGCCCAGCGGCTTGTCCGCTCAACTGACCGTTTCATGTAATCGTATTCTGCCGGATATGGCGGGCATTCGTCAAATGCCATCATAATATCAGAGCCGAGTGCGTTTTGGATCTCCATCGCTTTTTCCGGAGATAAAAACAGCTTATCTCCATTTAAGTGATTGCGGAAGTGTACGCCCTCTTCCTCTATATTACGAAACTTGCTTAATGAAAAGACCTGAAAACCGCCTGAATCTGTTAAAATTGCGCGGTCCCAGTTCATAAATTTATGAAGTCCGCCCGCTTCTTTTACAATATCCTGTCCCGGGCGAAGCCATAGGTGATATGTGTTGCTTAATATGATGCCCGCGTCCATTGCCTTCAGCTCTTCAGGCGCCATTGTTTTGACTGTCGCCAGTGTGCCGACCGGCATAAAAACAGGCGTTTCAAAGGAGCCGTGGGGAGTATGCACTCTGCCCAGGCGCGCCCCTGTTTGTTTGCATTCTTTTATAAATTCATAGCGTATTGGTTGTTCAGCCACTTTTTATGAGGCCTCCTGTTCTCAATTTATATAATCAGCATTGCGTCGCCGAAGCTGAAGAAACGGTATTCTTCTTCAACCGCATGGTTATACGCACGCAGGACATTTTCTCTGCCTGCAAGCGCACTGACCAACATAATCAATGATGATTTCGGCAAATGAAAGTTTGTAATCATTCCGTCAATGGCTTTGAATTCATAGCCCGGATAAATAAAAATAGATGTCCATCCGCTTGATGCTTTAAATCGCCCATCATGTTCACCGGCAATCGTTTCAAGCGTGCGGGTTGAGGTCGTGCCGACAGAAACAATCCGTCCTCCCTTTTCCCTTACGCTGTTTAAAGCCGCGGCCGTTTCTTCTGACATTTGATAAAACTCTGCATGCATATTATGCTCTTCCACTTCATCGGCACTGACCGGACGAAACGTTCCGAGACCAACATGCAGTGTGATGAACTCAATCTGAACACCTTTGTCCTTCAGCTGCTCTAAAATGTCTTCTGTGAAATGAAGTCCGGCTGTAGGCGCAGCGGCAGATCCGATTTCTTTTGAAAACACCGTTTGGTAGCGCTCTCTGTCATCAAGCTGTTCCTTAATATATGGCGGAAGCGGCATTTCTCCGAGTGATTCCAGCACCTCGTAAAAAATACCGTCATATTGGAACTCAACTTTTCTGCCGCCATGCTCCAGCTCTTCCGTGCAGACAGCTTTTAATCTGCCGTCTCCAAAAGTTACAACGGTTCCTTTTTTTACCCGTTTTGCCGGTTTGACGAGCGTTTCCCACCTGTCACTGGCTTCTTGTTTCAGCAAAAGCAGTTCTACTTTTGCCCCCGTATCCTCTTTTGTTCCGAATAATCGGGCAGGCAAAACGCGGGTATTGTTCAGCACGAGACAATCCCCTTCTTTAAAGAAACTGATAATCTGTTTAAACGAGCTGTCTGTCAGCTCTCCTGTATGTTTATCAAGCACCATCAGCCTTGAAGCGTCACGCTGTTCCAATGGCACCTGTGCAATTAAACGTTCCGGAAGTTCAAAATCAAATAAATCAACTTTCATAATTTCACCTTTATTCTAGTCTTTTGTTATTTCATTCTGCCGAAAAGATTAAGCAAGATTGATAATACCACACTTATGATAATACAAGTGACAACCGGGAAGAAAAACGTCACATTTCCTTTTTTCACAAAAATATCTCCCGGCATCTTGCCGACAAAATGCAAAACCGCTCCGATAATAAGCAAAACAGCACCAAGAATCATAATGATCTTAGGAAATTCAGTCATATCGGGGAGCCTCCATTTGAAAATGATGATAAACGGCCGGTGTGACGATCCTTCCCCGCGGCGTTCTCTGGATAAAACCGATTTGCAGAAGATACGGTTCGTACACATCTTCAATCGTATGCGGTTCTTCGCCGATCGTGGCTGAAATCGTATCAAGCCCCACCGGACCGCCGTTAAATTTTTCGATCATTCCCATCAGCAGCTTGTGATCAATGTGATCCAAGCCAAGACGGTCGACTTGAAGCCGCTCCAAAGCGTCCTGAGAAATCTCTTCTGTAATCCGGCTGTCGCCTAACACCTGTGCAAAATCCCGGACCCTTCTCAGCAGCCGGTTGGCCACCCGCGGCGTTCCTCTTGATCTTCTGGCAATCTCAAGCGCTGACGGCTGATCAATTTCAACCTCAAACACATCAGCCGTTCTCGTAACAATATCAGCAAGCTCTTCTTGTGTATAATATTCAAGCCGCGACATGACCCCGAATCGATCTCTTAACGGCGCCGTCAAAAGCCCTACTCTTGTCGTGGCGCCGACCAGTGTAAAAGGCGGAAGATCAAGACGGACTGAACGGGCAGAAGGCCCTTTTCCAATGACAATATCAAGACAAAAATCTTCCATTGCCGGATATAGCACCTCTTCAATCGATCTGTGCAGCCTATGTATCTCATCGATAAATAATACATCCCCCGGCTCGAGCGCCGTTAAAATCGCAGCCAAATCACCCGGCCTTTCAATCGCAGGTCCCGAAGTCGTCCGCAACTCCACTCCCATTTCGTTGGCAACGATGGAAGCAAGCGTCGTTTTTCCAAGCCCTGGCGGACCGTATAAAAGAACATGATCAAGCGTTTCCTGTCTCATTTTTGCGGCATCTATAAAAACACGCAAATTCTCTTTTACCTTATGCTGCCCGATGTATTGAACCAGGCGCTGAGGCCTCAGGCTTTGCTCTATCACTGATTCATGGTTGTCTGCTTCACTTGAGACGAGCCGTTCATCCATGAACATCACCTTACTTCAATAGTTTTTGTAATGCTTTTTTTACGTACTGGTCTGTTGTCAGACCAATATCCTCTTTTAAGTGAGGAAGTACCTTTTTGATTTCTTTTTCGGCATAACCAAGTACCCTGAGAGCCTCGAGTGCTTCTTCAAGCGCCGTTTCTGCCGTTTGTTTTTCAAGTCTTTCTTCATGATTGAACAGAGTTTCAATCATTTCAGGCACGACGTCAGCCAGCTTTCCTTTTAAATCAAGGATAATCTGGCGGGCAGTTTTTTTGCCGACACCCGGAAACTTGACTAAAAAGGCTTCATCTTCATTTTCAATTGCTTGAATGACCGCTCCCGGGTCACCTGATCCCAAAATGGCGAGTGCCCCTTTTGGACCGATTCCGGTCACATTTAACAGCTTTGTAAAGAGCGCTTTTTCCTCCCTTGTTGAAAAGCCGTATAGTAAAAACGCATCTTCTCTTACATGATGGTACGTAAAAATGGTTTCTTGACTTCTCTCCTTATATATAAACGGATTTGGCGTAAAAATCTGATAGCCGATGCCGCCGTTTTCTATCACAATATATTGGGGAGATACATAATCAATCGTCCCTTTAACAAATTCGATCACGAAAATTCACCTCTTTGACTGTTCTTCATTGTACCATAAAAACAGCCAAAGGCTTAAAGAAAAGTTAACATATGTTCGCTTCTCATTCATTGTTCCACGAAAAAAAAGACATGAGCACATGTCTTCAATCAGCAGTGGTCACCCGCTGTACGTCTTGATATGTTCTATGACATCTTCAAACTCCGCTTTCGTCCGAAACGGAATGCCTTTTTCGAGATTTTTTTGCATATGGCTCTCCAGTCTTTCTAAGTCAATTTGAAAAAAAGATTGAATCGGTTCAGAATCCGACTCCGGCCGTCCATGAAAGGTGGAAATTACTCCGCTGTCAGAAACGCCGATATAACCATTCACCTTGCTGAGCGGAGAAATATCGTCCACCTGCTTCCGAAATAGAACGTACCCATTTTTATGTTCGACAAGCGTCCATCCCGCATAATCCGCCCAAAAGTCATCCATGGACAGCACCTTTTCACGCTTATGCTCGATGCTGACCTCTCCATCCAAATACACTTTTTCAAGTTGCACATGCACCTGCAGCGGTTCATAGTGCTCCACTTCCGACCCTGACGCACGGGGAGCGCCCATTAGAAAAGCTGCGGCTGAGCATAAAATCCCCAGCAACAGATACGCAGTGCTAAATCGTTTCACCCTTTACACCTCTTTGCACACGTTTATGACTAGTCTGACCAAAGAGGCTACTGCTTAACCGTTTCCTCAAAATTTGTTTGCACATTTTTCCTGACAAGCCGTTCCTCTGGATACATATCGGCGTGCCGTTCTGAAATCGTCAGAAATTGTGTCAGGAAAGCACTGAGAAAATATAATGCCGCAAAAATCCATATCACGCCGCCTGCGCCGAGCGGGCCGATAAAAAGGCTCACGATGCCGGGAGCAATAAAAGCGCACAGACCCGATCCCAGATTTAACACAGACATGGCAGCACCTTTGTTATCAGGCGCAAGCGTCGGCAAAAGCGCGCTTAATGGAACATATCCGGCCAGTGCCGCACCGTAGCAGCAGGCAATGATCATCAGCACCCAGTACTGATGCCCAATCAATTGCGGCGTGTAATAGAGCGCCAGTGTGAAAATGCCGCAGCCGACTCCGCCAAACCACATGACAGTATTGCGCCAGCCCAGTTTATCTCCGACCGCGCCGAAAATGATGTTAAATACAATGTTGACAAAAAACAGCGTCCCCCAGATTTGCAGCCATTCTGAAACAGAATAGCCGTAACGCGCCAAATAGGTCGGAAGAAATATGGCAAATCCGAATTGTCCGAGAGCATTAATTGTCTTGACTACGCCGCCGATGCCGACTTTAGGATTTTCAAACATAATTGTAAACGCCTTCGACAGCTCTTTCCATTTCGGCTGATCTTGTTTATGTGCAGGCATAAATTTATCTTTATTAAAAAACAGTGCGAGAACTCCGCCTGCTGCCACAAATAGTAAAGCGCTCCAAAGCGTATTGATTTCTCCAATCGCCGGAACCGCATAGCTCGAATAAAACGGTCCAAGCACGTTCAGGCCGCACGTAAACATAAACCAAAACCAGCCGACGGCTTTACCAAGGATTTGCTGAGAGGTGCTGTATGATACCCATACAAGAAACGAGTATGCAAACAGCGGGTACCCCAAGCCCCTGAGCGCGTAGCTGCCCAAGAGAGCCGGATAGTACATATGAGGAATCGCCCAGCCGATAAAAGCAACCGAACCGAGGATAAAAGCAAGTAAACCGACCGTCATCGTCTTTCTTGGCCCCCAAGTCTGGACAAAGGTTCCTGATAGCCAAGCCGAAATCGTGACAGCAATGCCATACACCGTAAACAGCGAAGCAGATTGCTGCATACTGAGACCGTGATCAACAAGAAAAGGAGACAGCCATCCTTGCTCAAGTCCGTCTCCAACCATAAAGATGACCACACCAATATAACCCCAAAGCATGTGAGAAGGAATTCCGATTTTGTTTAAACCATTTCCTTTAGCATGTGCTGTATTCATGATTTCCACCGCCTACTTTTTATAAAGTATCAATGGAATGTATATACCCAAGCTTGCTGTATTGTAATCCCTTTATCTGAATATTAAAAAACAATTTTCTCAGTATGTTCAATGCTGACAGGCATGCCTAAAGCGAGCGACTGCTGAGCCGCCCTTGCTATTCGTTCCGCCTGAAAGCCGTCATCGCCGGTGCAGGCAGTCTCCCGATCGGTTTTGATCGCATCTGCAAACTGAAGAATCTCTTCTGTATAGGCTTCCTTATAGCGTTCAAGAAAAAAGAAATGCGGTTTATCCTTCATGACAAAGTCAGCCGTTGACACTTCTACCGTCGTCGGCCTGCTGTTGTCCGCTGCTGCCGAGCCTTTCGTGCCGAAAACCTCGACCCGCTGGTCATATCCGTACACAGCTTGACGGCTGTTGTCTATCACACCCATGGCACCGTTTGCAAATGTCAAGGTAATGACAGCCGTATCAATGTCCCCCAGCTCTGCAAAGGACGGATTCACCAAAGCCGCTCCTTTTGCATACACTTCCGTCACTTCACTTCCCATGATGTATCTCGCCATATCAAAATCGTGAATCGACATATCGATAAATAAGCCGCCTGATGTGCGGACATAATCAACATTTGGGGGTTCAGGGTCCCGTGACGTAATTTTTAATAAATGAGGCGTGCCGATTTCACCATTTGAGACAATGGTTTTGATTTTCTTGAAATGAGGGTCGAAACGGCGGTTAAATCCGACTTGCAGCTTAACCCCATGTTTCCGCACGGCCGCAAGTGCCTCCTTCGTTTCATCGGGAGAAAAACTGATTGGTTTTTCACAAAAAATATGTTTTTTCGCCTCAGCCGCTTCTCTGATGATTTGCGCATGTGTGTTTGTTGGCGAACAGATAAATACAGCGTCAATATCAGGATCAAGTAATATATCTCTATAGTCAGCGGTTATGTATTCAATGTGGTGACTGGCGGCCCAATCCTGTAAACAGCTTGCAGAAATATAAGAAACCGCTTTTATTTTCATATGAGGAATCCGATGTATATTTTGAACATGAAGTTTGCCGATGCGCCCTGCACCGATCATTCCTGTCACCATCTGTTTCGTCATAGCGTGTTCCCCCTTGATAGTTTACGAAAGCGCTTTATTTAAAATTAATAGTATCCCATTTGTAAGCGCTTTTCAAGGAGTGGAATAAACGTTTTCATGTCTCTTTTATCACAATCAAAGCTTATAGGTAGCCTTCTTTCCCAAGACCAGATACACTATATTTAGGCTCTTTTTCCTGAACAGTTTTGGATTTTCCTATAAACAACTGCATAAAATAGAGCAAAGAAGGTGAATGAAATGCTGACAAAAGCAGAGGCACTGGCCCATTCAGTCATATACCGCCAAAACAGCAGATTTGATAAAGTCAAAGAGAAACCCGAGGAATTAACATTGATCGGCAAGGGACGAAGCGCCTATGTGTTTGCCATAACAGAAGGTGACCGAAAAATGGCGCTGAAGGTATTTTTTCCGGAGTATCAAGCGACAGCCGTCAAAGAAGCAGCGATTTATGAAAAATTAGCCGGATCCGCATTCTACCCTGACATTTATGAAACTGGTGATTCATTTATTTTAATGGAATATATTAAAGGCGATACCTTTTACAACTGCCTGAAAAAAGGCATCGCGATCAGCGACGATATGATTCAGCAGGTAGAGGACGCACTTTCTGACGCCCGTGCAGCCGGCCTCAACCCGTCAGACATTCATTTGCGCAATCTGATTCTGACAGAATCCGGAGCAGTGCGGGTTATTGATGTTGCGAGATTTGAACAGACGAAAACGTGCACGCAGTGGGACGATTTAAAAACGGCGTATCATACGCTTTATAAAAAGCCGATTTTCCCGAAAAAAATCCCGGGCTTTTGGCTTGAGGTTATTGCTTTTTTATATAAAAAAGATTGGTTTCAGAAGCACTTTGCACAACGGAAAAGAAAATATTCTTCATAAAAAAGGCAGCCGCATAAGCGGCTGCCTTTATCATTTTATTTTTACTTTCTGACAGCAGAAATTAATTTCATTTGTTCAGGCGACAGCTTGATGCGATACCCTCTCACACTCAAATAAACCGCTTCTGAGTTCTTTTCGCTGGAATGACAATATGTGTTTTCCATTTCTGTCTCCTCCACCCTTTATCTATTTTCTTTTATCATACCTGCGCTTTATTGAGGAAATTTTAAAGAAATGTAAAGATCGTATAAAATCCGTGATGTGGTAAACTGAGAGAAAAAAGGGAGATAGTCACATCAAAACACGCAGTAAAGTCCTTCTTATAATATTCTCATGTCTTCTGTTCTTCGGCGGTGCCGTCTATTGGATGTTTTTTTCACTGAAAAATGTTCCGAAAGGCAGCCTCGTACAATCAGTGGAATCGCCTGACGGAAGCTATACGCTAAACACTTATGTATCTAAAAATACCTTAAGCTCAGATGCCGCCAGAGGCGAACTCGTGAATGAAAAAACACTTGTCAAAAAAACAATCTATTGGAATTATCCTGACAGCAGACCATCTGTTAAATGGTTGAACAACAATACAGTAAAAATCGGCAGCCAGACTTTACATCTCGATATCGATGAAACTTATGATTGGCGAAAGGATGATCATTGGATTCGTGAGGAACCGCCGCAAGCATCAGTGAGGTGAGATAATGAAAGATCCTTCTCGCTTTGCCTTTTATATACGCAATGAGCTTGGCTATTTATTTCTCAAGGACTGTTTCACAATTGCTTTCCACATGCCTTTATAAACAGAAGCGCGGCGTACTTCATACGCTGCGCTTTTTTCACCACATTCTCCCCTCTCATGATCATTACACGTTATATAATGTAACAGATTGATTGTAAAAATAGTTCAATTAACCCAAAATCCTCTTTATAAATGCAATCGAAACGACGTGAGGAGGAAGCTTGATGGCAGATTTTGTTGCTAGTTTAAACGCGGTCTTATGGAGTACACCCGTCATTTATATTTTATTAGGAATTGGATTGATCTTTTCTATTGTGACACGTTTTTTACAAGTCAGACACATCAAGGAAATGATTGTGCTGATGTTTCAAGGCAAGAGCTCAGAGGCAGGGGTATCTTCGTTTCAAGCATTATCAATCGCGCTGTCCGGCAGGGTGGGGACCGGAAACATCGCAGGTGTGGCAACAGCAATTGCGTTCGGCGGACCCGGCGCGGTGTTCTGGATGTGGGCCATTGCTTTTATCGGTGCTTCAAGCGCCTTTGTTGAATCTACTCTTGCCCAAATTTATAAAGTGAAACAAGGCGGCCAATATCGAGGCGGACCCGCTTATTATATAGAAAAAGGATTAGGCATTAAGTGGTTTGCTGTTTTATTTGCGGCTGCGGCCCTTATTGCAATGGCTCTCCTTATGCCAGGGGTCCAGTCCAACTCCATTGCAGCGGGCGTCCAAAATGCATTCGGCATCTCTCCTGCCTTTACTGGCTGTTTTCTTGTTCTCTTATTAGGTTTTATCATTTTCGGAGGTGTAAAACGCATCGCCAGTGCCGCACAAATGATTGTCCCGTTTATGGCAGTCGGATACATTCTGCTCTCTCTGATCATCATTGTGATGAATATTTCTGAACTGCCTGCTGTCATTTCTTTGATTTTCAGAAGCGCTTTCGCGTTAGATTCTGCATTCGGCGGTCTCATCGGCATGGCCATTTCATGGGGCGTCAAACGAGGCATTTATTCAAACGAAGCCGGACAAGGAACAGGCCCTCATCCCGCTGCAGCCGCAGAGGTATCTCATCCGGTAAAGCAAGGATTGGTTCAGGCATTTTCTGTTTATATCGACACTTTATTTGTATGTTCCGCTACAGCATTCATGATTTTATTTACCGGTATGTACAATACACAGGCTGCCGACGGTTCATTTATTGTCAATCACCTGAAAGGTGTAGAAGCTGGACCGGGCTTCACTCAGGCCGCCATTGACAGTGTGCTGCCCGGCTTTGGTGCAGGCTTTGTCGCTATCGCTTTGTTCTTCTTCGCTTTTACAACCATTATGGCTTATTACTACATCGCTGAAACAAATATCGCATATTTAGCGAGAGGCAGAGAAAGCAAGTGGGCAATGCTCGGCTTAAAAATGATCATTTTAGCCGCGACATTCTACGGTGCTGTCAAAACCGCTACACTTGCTTGGGCATTAGGTGACGCGGGACTTGGCATTATGGTTTGGCTGAACGTCATTGCCATTGTTTTGCTCGCCAAGCCGGCGCTTATTGCGTTAAAGGATTATGAGCAACAGAAGAAACAAGGCTTAGACCCAGTCTTTGATCCTAAAGCTCTCGGCATCAAAAACGCTGATTTCTGGGAGAAAGAATACATCCACGAAAAAGAGCACGTCTCCTAAGTGAATAAAGACCGGCCTGAGATCCCTTCGCGCCGGTCATTTTTATATTACTGGTAATTTGTATACACTGCCTGAACATCCTCATCGTCTTCAAGCGCATCGATCAATTTTTCCAGTTTTTCAACAGCCTCATCATCAACATCTGCATATGTTTTCGGAATCATGGTTACTTCAGCTGAATCGACTGGATAATTTGCTTCAAGTGCTGTTTTTACCTCTTCAAAACGTTCAGGCGCTGTTAATACCTCAAAGTATTCATCCTCTGTCTGCAGCTCTTCGCCGCCCGCTTCTATGACATCAAGCATCAGGTCATCCTCTTCTATTTGCCGATGTGTACGGTCAATTGCAATGTACCCCTTCCGCTCAAATAAAAATGCCACACATCCGCTTTCTCCGAGACTTCCGCCGTTTTTATTGAAAGCTGTCCGCACATTTGTCGCCGTACGGTTTTTATTATCAGTTAAGCACTCCACCATGACGGCAACCCCTGAGGGACCGTAGCCTTCATAGGTGATTTCCTCGTAGCTGCTGCCGTCCTGGCTTCCTGCGGCTTTTTTTAGGGCACGGTCTATATTATCATTTGGCATATTAGCGCCTTTTGCTTTTTCAATCACAAGCCGCAATGCTGAATTTGCTTCAGGATCGGCTCCGCCTTGCTTTGCTGCCACATAGATTTCTTTAGCAAGCTTCATAAATACTTTTCCGCGCTTTGCGTCTTGCGCATTTTTTCTTTTTTGGATGTTTTTCCACTTAGAATGGCCAGCCATGCTTTCACCTTCCTTGATATTTCTATGTACACTTTAATGGGTATTGCAAGCCGTTGTAAAGAAAAAGACCGCCGGGAATCACTCTCCGGCGGCCTTCTTAGTCCTAGCGTCTGTTCATTTTATGAAGTTTTGTGAACAGTCCTTTATCTGTAGATACTTGAACGTCACGGCCATCCGCATAGTTTCGTGCGGCTTTTTTGACATTTTGCCTGTCAGACTGTGTGAAATCAGCGTGGCTTCTGACTGCGATGACTACTTTGTCATCCGTTACCATCACTTGTGTGTCGTTGACGTTTTTGACTTGTTTTACACGATTGGCGATTTTTGCGGCAAGTCTTCTGTTCTCTTGGTTGTCATACCTGTTGTTGTTCGTCCCATTTCGGTTCATGTTTCTGTTATTTGTGTTGTTATATGTTCCGTCAGTTGCCAATGGGACGCGATCATCTGCAGTAACACGGTCGTTTACGTTGGTTGTGTTTCGGTCACGGCCGTTCTGGCCGTTCTGGTCCTCCATCAATTCAGAGACCGGGCCGTCGTGATCCATCCCGTCTCCCTGTCTGTCAGCGTCATTCTCATTTGTATAATATCCGATTGGACGGGTATTGCCGTTATTACGAGTATCATTAAGGGCATCATTATTTGCGCCGCATGCTGTTAATCCGGCTGTCATCAAAATGAGGCCTGCAATTGTTAACTTTCTACCCAATGGAAAAACCCCCCGAGGACTGATTGAGCATGTTGTGCTCGTTTTTATCATGTGCATCAGGGAGATATGTTAAGCGTGTCAGTTATGACCATTCGACGATTGTAAGGAAATACAAAAAAGGGAACGATTTACATCGTCCCGAACAATCATTCACCTTCTTCTTCCGGCCGTCCAAACATCTGGTTTGTTGAAGGCTGATTCGGCATGGAAGTTCCGCCTGCATACGGATTCGGATTTGCTCCTCCGTAAGGCATGTAAGGAGTTCCATATGCTCCTCCCTGATAACCAGGTGCTGAGAAGTATGGCTGCTGATCATCGTCACACCCGCAATCATCATGATCCTTAAATGGCGGCATATAACCATGTGCCACATTTGGCTGATAAGCACCCATCACTTGAGGAGCGCCATAATAAGGACCGTATGGCATATGCCCATAAGGAGATCCATAAGCCGGCGATGCATATTGAGGCGCGCCGTGCGAAGGCTGATATCCGTAATGTCCGTGATGGCTGTTTTCATGATGCTGGTTATCATATTCACCCGGATCATATTGCGAAGGTGATACAAAACTTGGCTGGAAGCCATAAGGCTGATGCATCGGAAATGCATGTGCAGGAAAGTATGGGTAGCACAGGCCGGATCCAGGCAGAACCGGTGAGATAGGAACCGGACATGGCACAAAATGGGCTGGATACGGATAGTATGGCTGAACTGCCGGCATATTCGGAACAGTGTGGTGGATGTTTTCTTCTTCCATACCGCCTACATCTGGCGCCTTAGGCGTATTAGGCATATTCGGATAATTTGCATTCTCCATATTACTCATTGCCTCCTGTTGTGGAAATTGATCTTGCATGTCATACATATGATCTATATTTCCGTCATGATGCTTTTTAGGCTCCTCCGGTTTAGGAGGTGACCAAGGCTGAAAAAGCTGATTCATATCATAATAATCGTTCACATCAGCTTCAGGATACACATTATCATGCAAATTCGGCATCAGCGGGACAAAAGGAACAGACTGCTTTTCTTTCGGTTTTGTGTCTTCTACGTCGACAACGGATTTAGGCTTCTCCTTGGAAAATGGGTGTTCTTGCTTCTCATCCCCGACTGCCGCCGGACTTTTGCCCGCTTTTATCTCTTTTCTGACTGGAACACCTCCAGACGGCACTTTTATTTTCATTCCAGGCATGATTAAATCTGGATTGCTGAGCTGCGTATTGAGTTTTTTTACTTCCTCAACATCAACTCCGTATTTTTCAGCTATTTTCCAGAGTGAATCGCCTTTTTGAACGATATGGATTTTCAACGTTTTCCCCTCCTATGCAAAACGTGAACAGTTCAGTTGTGATTACAATATGTTTCTTCACAACATATGCCTGATCAAAAGAAATTATGAGTACAGGAGGGGAAATATTTCTGATTTACGTGATGGAAAGCATTCGATTCAGCGCTAGAAGGGCATCGTCCTGAATGACTTTCGGCACTTTGATCACGCCTGCTGGTTCTCCTTTTTCTATTTGTTCTAAAGACCAAAGTAAATGCGGGAGGTCAATTCGATTCATCGTCAGACATGGACACATATCCGGATTGAGTGATTCAATTTGTTTGTCGGAATGCTCTTGAATCAGTCGCTGAACAAGATTCATTTCTGTACCGATTGCCCATTTGCTACCCGGCTGAGCGTGGCTGATTGCATCAATAATATATTTCGTTGATCCGCTGTCGTCACTTTGCATTACGACTTCATGGGAGCATTCAGGATGAACAATGATCCGGATGTCAGAATCTCGTTCTCTCAAATCATTTATATTTTTCACGGTGAATTTTTCATGAACAGAGCAGTGGCCTTTCCAAAGAATAACCTTGATATCGTTATGTTCTGCCTCGTTCTCTAATTGATCTTGAATCGGGTCCCAGACAGCCATGTCCTCAAGCGGGATACCCAGTTCATAAGCGGTGTTCCTTCCTAAATGCTGATCAGGCAGAAATAAAATGCGTTTTTTCTGTGTAAACGCCCATTCAAGCACTTTTTTGGCATTGGAGGAGGTTACAGTCGCTCCGCCATGCTTTCCGACAAATGCCTTGATCTCCGCTGTAGAATTCACATAGGTTAATGGTATGATCGTGTCGCCGAATATATGCTGAAGTTTCTCCCACGCCCTGTTCGTCTGCTGCATGTCAGCCATATCAGCCATAGAACAGCCCGCTCTCATATCTGGCAGGATGACCGTTTGGTCCGTACCTGTCAGCATATCAGCGGTCTCTGCCATAAAATGCACGCCGCAAAACACAATATATTCCGCATCCTTATTTTTTTCCGCCATTTGGGCAAGCTGGAGTGAATCGCCCGTTTGGTCAGCAAATTGAATTACTTCATCCTTTTGATAATGATGGCCTGGAATAAACAACCTGCTCCCGAACTTTTCCTTAATGGCTGCAACACGTCTCTCCATCTCTTTCATTGACAGCCCTTTATAATGGTCAGGCATCATTTCAAATTGTTTGATTGCATCAAGAATTGACATAACCGCATTCCTCCACTGACTGATTTGTTAAAGCCACATCCATGCTGATATCTAAGCTTCTGACCGAATGAGTCAGAAATCCTAAGGAAATATAATTCACACCCGTCCCTCTAAAAGCGGGCAGAGATTCTAATGTAATTCCTCCGGAAGCTTCGGTTTTAATGTGATCCGGTGTGATATTTGCAAAATGGCGGACAGTGTCAGGCGGGCAATTGTCAAACATAATGACATCAGCTTCAGCAAGAATGGCTTCTCTGAGCTGCTCCTCAGATTCAATTTCCACTTCAATATTCACCATGTGCCCTGCCGCCTGCCGCGCTTTTTCACACGCCTTTACAATGGAACCGCAAGCTGCAATATGATTATCTTTGATCATGATTCCGTCGTACAGGCCGAATCGATGGTTATATCCTCCTCCGACCCTGACCGCATATTTTTCGAGCATTCTTAACCCCGGCGTCGTTTTCCTTGTGTCACAAACCTTAATCTGTTCATCATCAAGCCGTTCAACAGCCTGCCTTGTCATCGTCGCAATACCCGACAGCCTTTGAATAAGATTTAATACGACCCTCTCTCCAGAAAGAAGAGCAGCGGCCGGCCCGCATAAGACGGCAATCACATCACCCTTTCGCAAATGATCTCCATCTTTTTTGTGTAAAAACGTCTGAACCTTTTCATCTAATAAAGCAAAGCCTTCCTTAATCACCGCAGCTCCGGCGAAAATGCCGTCTGACTTTGCAACAATTGAGGCCTCACAGTTCTGTCCTTCAAAGATGGACTGTGATGTAAGATCTCCCGTCCCTATATCCTCATGAAAAAAGTGATTCAGCAATTTTTTCAGCTGCAAATGATTCATTTTTCCAAATCCCTTCGTTTTTTCTCATTTTGGTTCCCTTTTTTGTATGGACAATTTGTCTGCCTTGCCAGCCTGCATCAGCCTGAGGAACATCAACCCGAAAATGCGCCCCCCTGCTTTCTTCCCGCAAGAGAGCAGACGAAGTCATCAGCTTTGCAACCTGCCACAAGTGAGAAAGCTCCAGCTGCGGAATTGTGATATCCTTCACATTTATCTTCTGAGATGGGAGCCCATAAAGCCAATTGCTCATCTCAATCAGTCTGTCTTTTTCTCTTACTATGGACATGTCGCTTGTCATTCTGTTTTGCAGTTCAGAAAGCTCGATATTCGGCACCTCATAAACTCCGCTGGTTTCACCTTTGAATTGACTATACCTGTTATCAGCCGGTTTTCTCATGATATGTTCTGCTGCTCTTTTACCAAACACTAGTGCCTCCAGCAAAGAATTGCTCGCAAGACGATTGGCTCCGTGTAAGCCGGTGCATGCTGTTTCCCCTATCGCGTAAAGCCCGGGTACAGTTGTTTCTCCCCACCGATTGACAGAAACGCCTCCCATTAAGAAATGCATTCCCGGCGCAACAGGTATTTTTCTTTTACGAATATCAACCCCTGCCTTTTGGCAAATAGAGGTAATTGTAGGAAAACGCACTTCGAAGTCAGAAATAGCGCTGCAATCGATATACACACGTTTTCCTTTTGCCATTTCTTCATGAATCACCCGCGAGACGACGTCCCGTGGTGCTAAATCCCCCAGCGGATGCCGTCCGGCCATAATACGGCGGCCATTTTGGTCTGTTATAAAACCGCCCTCACCTCTGACTGCCTCTGAAACAAGCCCACACGAGACGCCATTTTTGACAAGAAGTGTAGGATGAAATTGGGTAAACTCTAAATCAGTTAATTCCGCTCCGGCCCGGTAAGCAAGTGAAAGACCATCACCAGTGACAGATGGATCGTTCGTATGGTGCTGAAACAAGCTTCCGCATCCGCCAGCTGCAAGCACAACCTCATCCGCATGCCGCAAATTGATCCGGCCGCGGCTGTCTTTCGTCACTACACCGGCACAGCGCCCATTCTTCATCAGCAAATCAACCGCTGTTTCATTCTCGATGACTTCGATTTGGCTATTAATTTGTTTCAGCAAGTAATCAATGAGCATGCTGCCTGTAGCGTCTCCGCCCGCATGAAAAATG
Source organism: Bacillus sp. AF23 (assembly GCF_020861455.1). NCBI lineage: Bacteria > Bacillati > Bacillota > Bacilli > Caryophanales > Bacillaceae > Bacillus > Bacillus sp. AF23. The sequence goes on along the minus strand of NZ_JAJHVY010000006.1, from coordinate 23,277 downwards.
CGGTTGTGCGTGTGGGCTCCTTCCCTGCTGAGGCTGACTTTGCCTTGTTTATCCCGGTCAAATGGAAAGTCATTCTCCAAAAAATTCTCAATGATGGTTTTTCCATCAAGTAAAACGTCTGATACGATGTTTTGATCGTTATGTCCGCAGCCTGCATATAACGTATCCTCCATATGAGACGCAATCGAGTCATCTTTTGCATAAGCCGCCGCAATTCCGCCCTGTGCATGTCTTGAATTGCTGTTTTTTGTGCTTTTTTTCGTGATGACAGTCACCTGGTATGATGGCGGAAGTGCAGAAGCCAGGGCAAGTGCCGCCGCTCCTGAACCAATGACCGCAATCGTCTTTATAGACATATGCCACCTCCTGTTGTTTACACCTGTCTTGACACCTATATTTACACAACGGTAAAATAAACTCAAGAGTTTTTTTATGAAGAACATATGGAGGAAAGACCGGATGATTTATTTAGATTATGCAGCAACCACGCCAATTTGCGAGGAAGCTCTGGACGTATTTCAGAAGCTCAGCATTGATATGTACGGGAATGCCAGCAGCTTGCATGACGCTGGGGGAAAAGCAAAGCATATACTGGAGTACTGCCGGGGGAAAATAGCTGACATAATCGGCGGAGAAACAGACGGTATATATTTTACAAGCGGCGGCACAGAATCCAATTTTCTTGCCATTCAATCATTGTTAAACGGCTTGCCAAAAACAAAAAGACATTTTATTACGACTGCCATGGAACATCAATCAATCCATAATTGTGCTGCTTTACTGCGGAATCATGGCTTTGACGTGACAATCATTAAGCCTAATGAGTACGGACTTATTACCGAGGAAATATTGGCAGCTCATATTCGCCCGGACACAGGCCTGGTTTCTATTCAGCATGCCAATTCAGAAACAGGAATTATTCAGCCCATTAAACACCTGTCATCGTATCTTCACAACAGGCAAATTCTTCTTCATTGTGATGCGGTACAAACATTCGGCAAACTGCCCATCCATACTGAAGAAATGGGGGTGGATGCTCTCTCTGTTTCCAGTCACAAAATTCACGGCCCTAAAGGAGCCGGAGCTGTCTATATTCGGCCGGACGTCAATTGGAAACCGGTGTACCCTGACACCGTTCATGAGAATGGGTTTCGAGCAGGCACGGTAAACGTACCGGGTATCGGAGCCTTTACAGCGGCTGCGGAGCTGATCGTAAGTGAAATGGAAAGTCAGATATCCCGCAATCAAACGCTGAGACAATACTTTTTAGAACAAATCCGTATTCGGTCTCTCCCTGTAACCCTTGCGGCAGATGGTGCAAACACAGAATGTCTGCCCCATATTATCGGGTGTTTTTTTGGCTCATTTGAAGGACAATATGTTATGTTAGAATGTAATCGGAATAATATTTGCATTTCAACGGGCAGCGCTTGTTCTGCAGGTTATCACGGACCGTCTGAAACGATGAAAGCGTTAAGAAAAACAGAACAGGAAGCCCTGCAATTTATCCGCATCTCTTTCGGAAAAAACACAACAACTGAACAGCTGGATATGTTATTACATACGTTTACAGCGCTTTTGGAACAAAGGAAAGGAGAATATCATATTGACCGAAGAACTAAAGCTCTTGGGCGCCAATAGGCGTGAGCAGCTTCTTTTGTGGCTGAAGGAATCCACATCGCCGCTGACAGGAGGAGAGCTCGCAAAAAAAGCAAATGTTTCAAGACAGGTGATCGTTCAGGACATCTCGCTGTTAAAAGCGAGAAACGAGCCGATTATCGCCACAAGCCAAGGCTATGTCTATCTGGACGCCGCCGCTCAGAAGCATCAGCAGGCAGAAAGAATCATAGCATGTCTGCACGGGCCTGAACGGACAGAAGAAGAATTGCAGCTCATCGTGGATGAAGGGGTAACTGTAAAAGACGTAAAAATCGAGCACCCTGTATACGGAGATTTAACTGCAGCGATCCAAGTCGGCACGCGAAAAGAAGTCAAACATTTCATCAAAAAGATCAATTCCACAAATGCCGCCTATTTATCACAGCTGACAGATGGTGTGCATCTTCATACACTGACAGCACCCGATGAACATCGTATCGATCAAGCCTGTCAAGCACTCGAAGAAGCCGGTATTTTGATTGAAGACTAAAAAAAGCCCTAATAGGGCTTTTTATAATTGATAAGATTGATATGTACCAAGCAGCTTTACTTTGCATCCGAGCGCTTCAAGCTCCTGCATAGCCCCAGGGATTAATATTTCATCAAACGCCTGTTCAATATCAATAATAAAGAAATAATTCCCTAACCCGGTTTTGGTCGGACGGGATTCGATTTTTGACAGGTTTAAGTTTCTCCAAGAAAAAGCAGACAGCACTCTATGCAGCGCTCCGGACTGATCATCCTGCGGAAGCATCACCATCAGTGTTGTTTTTGGTCTTGAATTCAATTTTGAATTCACTTCAAAGGTTATATTTTCATCAGGAGACAGAATGACAAATCGCGTATGATTGTCTCTATAATCCTGTATATCCCGTTTTACGATTTTTAATTCGTATGTAGAAGCCGCCATTTCATTGGCAATCACCCCGATATTCAGCTCGGGATGGTCACTGACAAACTTTGCCGCCGCTCCGGTTGAATTGGCGTATTCATACGGCACAGAAGAAAAATGCCGATGGAGAAATTTATGGCACTGCGCAATCGCATGTGAGTGAGAATAAATTTTGTCTAGATCTTTCCACGCATTTTCTCTGGAAGGATGAACGAGTAAGTGCTGATGAATCGGTAATGTCATTTCACCTACGATGGGCAGAGGCTGTTCATGTATTAAATAGTCTATTGTTAAATTTACTGATCCTTCTAATGCGTTCTCTAAAGGAACAAAAGCAAAATCAACCTCACCTGCGACTGCCGCATCTATACATTCCGGTATCGTGCGGTAAGCAACATGCTCGGCGCCATTTTGGAAACAAGAACTGACTGCTAGATGTGTGAATGTAGCTTTTGGACCTAAATAACCGACTTTCATGACAATATTCTCTCCCCTTACGCTCCTGAACCTAATATTTCAACCTTTTCTACAAAATCAAACTTTCTCATCTTGTTCATTAATGTATGAATATCCTCTTCCATTGCAGATGTACTGATAGACAGCGTTACGTTTGCTCTCCCTTGAAGCGGGATAGTCTGGTGAATGGAAAGAACGTTGCTTCCAGAGTCAGCCACCGCCTGAAGGAGCTGAGATAACGCGCCTGAGCGATCCTCTAAATGAAAGAAAAGTGTGATAATTTGCTCTTTAACCATTGTATAAAAAGGAAAAACGGCATCTCTGTATTTATAAAATGCACTTCTGCTTAAATCCACCTTTTGAACGGCATCTGCCACTGATTCTGCTTTTTTTCGATCCAGCAGTTTTTTGACTTCCAATGTTTTTCTCATCGCATCAGGCAACACATCTTCACGGACAAGATAAAACGTCTCCTCTTTCACTTGCATCCCCCCTTTTGAAAATAGAGAGCCTGATATCCAGGCTCTCACCCATCATTAATCAATAAATTCAAATTCGAATTCAAGAAGTCTGATAATGTCTCCGTCTTTGGCCCCGCGTTCTCTGAGTGCTTCATCAACACCCATTCCCCGCATCTGTCTTGCAAATCGTTTAACAGATTCATCACGTGAGAAATCAGTCATCTTGAATAACCGCTCAAGACTGTCTCCTGAAAGCACAAAGACTCCGTCAGGATCTCGCGTAATGCTGAATGGCACTTCTTCATTCTCCATCGTGTACATAACACGGTTTTGCGTAAGCTCTTCCTCGTCATACAGCGGGAATTCCGGAGTGTTTTCCAGCTGATTGGCAACTTCATACAGAAGCTCGCGAAGACCTTCTCTTGTCACTGCACTGACCGGGAACACCGGATAATCATCCGTCAGCTTTTCTTTAAACCCTTCAAGATTTTCCGCCGCCTGCGGCATGTCCATTTTATTTGCGACAATAATTTGCGGGCGCTCAGTGAGACGCAAATTGTACTCGCTCAATTCCTGATTAATTGTCACATAATCCTCATACGGATCGCGGCCTTCCAAGCCGGACATATCAATGACATGAACGATAACACGGGTCCGCTCAATATGGCGCAAAAATTGGTGGCCAAGCCCGACGCCTTGATGAGCCCCTTCAATCAGTCCAGGCAAATCGGCTATAACGAAGCTCCGTCCATCATCTGTTTCGACCATGCCAAGATTCGGAACAAGTGTCGTAAAATGATAATCCGCAATTTTCGGTTTTGCAGATGAAACAACGGACAACAAAGTCGATTTTCCTACACTTGGGAACCCGACAAGCCCGACGTCTGCAAGCACTTTTAATTCAAGAACAACATAGCGTTCTTTTCCCGGTTCACCGTTTTCTGAGAGCTGAGGTGCCGGGTTCGCCGGTGTGGCAAAGCGTGAGTTCCCTCTTCCGCCTCTTCCGCCTCTTGCGATGACAGCCTGCTGTCCATGTTCGGTTAAATCGGCAATGACCTGTTTTGTATCATCGTCTGTCACAACAGTGCCAGGCGGAACTTTAATGACCATATCATCAGCATTTCGTCCATGCTGGTTTTTTGACATGCCATGCTCGCCGCGAATCGCTTTAAAGTGTTTTTTATATCTAAAATCCATAAGAGTACGGAGACCTTCGTCCACTTCAAAAACGACGTCTCCTCCTTTTCCGCCGTCGCCGCCGGCAGGGCCGCCTTTCGGCACATACTTTTCACGGCGAAACGCAACCATCCCGTTGCCTCCGTCGCCGCCTTTTACATACACTTTCACCTGATCTACAAACATAATGTCCTCCGTTCTAAACCGTAAAAAAACTCCGCTAGTTCAACCCAATTTCAATCAGACATTCGTGACTTGTGATCTCAAAACGCATGATATCAACGTCCTCATATCCATTTTGCCGAAAATCGTCAAAGGCAGATATATCGGCAAAAGTGCCGTGAAAATCAAGGTAAAGAATCAGCTGTCTGTCAGGATGATCAGTTTGAAGCGAAACGGTTAAATGATTCTCACTGCCTCTAGTGACTGCTTGTTCAAACAGATCAAACAGCTTTCTCATCAGTTTCGCCAAATTTTGATCATAAGCTGACAAATCCTTAATTTCCCCGAGAACTTCATATTCAAGTGTCATACATTGGGCTTTCCAATTAAACGTAAGAAAATCAAACGCTAAATGCGGTGTTTTCAGGTTTGAGAGCTTTGATTCGTGCTTAGCGTCTATCACCATTTCTTCAATGATTTCAAAGACGCGGTCATACTTCTGCAAGCTTAAGTTTCCTTTAATTAGCTGCAGCTTATTCATCCAATCATGCCGGGAATGGCCAAGAAGATGAATCAGTTCATTTGTTAAAGCCGTATCGCTTATATTTTCTTCTTGATTTTTTGAAACATCCTTCATTTTCGCACTCCCAATCATTTGATTTCTTATTTAGGAGTCTGTATAAGTGTGTATTATGAATTATAACAGAGAAGGCTTTGATAGAAAAACAATTGTTTTTCCCAGAAATATCATGTTCCTTTTTTCTGGCTTCGGTTGATTTTCAGCCAGGCAGAACATTTTATGTATTACTGCTTGGGGAACATATCCAGTGGGTTTGAGACATTCGTTCTCATTCTTGGCGGGGTCTGCTCGCACATACTCTGCATAACATTCTTGATGCTTACTCCGCATATTGCAAAAAAAACTCCAGTCATCATCGACCGGAGTTTTTGAATCATTATTGAGCTACAGGATATACGCTCACTTTTTTGCGGTCACGGCCGAAACGTTCGAATTTAACAGTTCCGTCGATTTTCGCAAAAAGAGTGTCATCTCCGCCGCGGCCCACGTTTTCACCTGGGTAAATTTTTGTTCCGCGTTGACGGTAAAGGATAGAACCGCCTGTTACGAATTGACCGTCAGCACGTTTAGCACCTAAACGTTTAGCCTCAGAGTCACGTCCGTTCTTTGTAGAACCTACTCCTTTTTTAGAAGCGAAAAACTGAAGATCTAATCTAAGCATGTAGCTCACCTCCTATATTATGTTTGTGGTCACACGCAAGTGATCTTTATAATCCCGCTCAATTGTCTCTAACGAAACAATCATGCCTTCAATCAGCAACTGAGCTTTTTGGCGCGCCTCCGGATCGAGAGATTCAGGGAGTTCAAAGTAGAAATAACCCCCATCTTCTCCTATATCAAGAAGCGGCTCGAAGCCCGCCAGCGCGATGACCGCGTTAACGGATCCAAACACAACGGCTGTTACTCCGGCACATACGAGATCTTGTCCATGTTCAGCAAAGTTGGCGTGACCCGTCATTTCAAAAGACAATAAGCTTTTGTCAGTACGGGACCGTCTGATTGTTGCCTGAATCATGCTTACGCGTTGATTTTTTCGATCGTCAATTTAGTGTAAGGCTGACGATGACCTTGTTTTTTATGAACGTTTTTCTTTGCTTTGTATCTGAAAACAGTGATTTTTTTCGCGCGGCCTTGTTTTTCAACTTTAGCCGTTACTGTTGCGCCTTCAACTGTAGGGTTGCCGACTTTCACGTTGTCTCCGCCAACAAACAAAACGTCTTCAAAAGTAACTGTTTCACCTGCTTCAGCAGCAAGTTTCTCGATGTAAACAGTTTGGCCTTCTTCAACTTTAATTTGTTTACCGCCTGTTTTAATGATTGCGTACATTCTCTGCACCTCCTATTAGACTAAGACTCGCCAGATACCAGGGGGCTGTATAACAACTCTTAACACCTGTACTGAGCGGTTGTAGCATTGGTGCTACATCCATAACATTAAAAAATATATCAGAATACAAGGCGCTTGTCAATCGATTTTAATAAGGGAGCAGCAGTTCTTCCATGGAGGAATTTGTCCGCTTATCAGCAAAGTAGGCATGCAGCACTTCATTCTCATCCAGCTGGCTTAGCTTCTCGCCGGATTTTTCTATAATAATGGGATGCTTGCAGCCTCGTTTGAATTCCGCCATGACATGATAGACTTTGTCCTCAGCATTAACGGTAAGCGGAAGCAATTTTTCAAGCTCGCGGTTTTTCCCATAATATCTTTCCAGGAGAAACCTCACATGGATGTAGTGTCTTTGCCTGTACTCCTCAAACAAAGAAACAGCCAGAAAGACAAACAGAACCCATGCGCTGATTTGCAGAGGAACCGCAAATAAAACCCAGCATGCGAGAAGCAGGCAGCACACAAGTGAAGTCTTTAGATTCAGCCGGTGCGCTTTTTGAAAAGACAGATGCTTTGAAAAAATTAAAAATAACAGCTTGCCGCCATCAAGCGGCCAAATCGGCAGCAGATTCACAAATAAAATAGATAGATTATAAAATGTAAAAAGTTCAAAGGTCTGCTGATCAATTATTGAGAGGCCTGCAATCATCCAAGCCGCAAGCTGGAGCCAAATGTGCTGAAGAGGTCCGGCAATAATCACCGCAAACTCTTCCTTTAACGGCCGATTTCCGTGCTCTTCCACTTCAACTGTTCCTCCAAATGGCAGCAAAAAAACACGCTTGATTCTCCAAGAAAAAAACACGGCCAGAGCGGCATGCCCCAGCTCATGGATCAGAACAATCACAAGCAAACACAGCAATGCTTTCATGTGCCCTGTAATCAGCCCCAGCGCCATGATAATCCAAAGAAAAGGATGAACATGAATTTTCAAGATGAGGTCAAGCCATTTATTCAAATGAGATCACCTGAATCGGATCAATAAATTTGTCGCCGTCTTTCATGGCAAAATAATAGAGCCCTTTGTTATGATCATCGAGTTTAATCGAACCGAGCTTTTTGCCTTTATCTACAAAATCATATAAAGCGACATCCACGTCTTTCAGTTCGCCATAAATGCTGTAGGTATTGTCAGCATGCTGCACTTTCACTGTCAGCCCCGTCTCACCGTCTTTACTGACTTCAACAACATAGCCTTCTTTTATACAATCGATTGTATCGCTGCTTGTTTCGACTTTAATGCCTTCCCCGTTGTCCTGAAAATCCTGCTGAACTTTACCAGATGCGGGTGCGACGAGATCCTGACCCACTTCAACCTGCTGTTCCTTATTTTTCTTTTCAGGAGCGAGAAATGCAAGCGGGCTGCCAAATTTCGTTTCAAACCAATGGCTTGCTGAAGCAAATTGAAATTCTGTTTCGAAGGTTTGTGCAACGACCGGCTTGATCTGGCTGACGGGTCCAATATTTGTTTTATAGGCTATGGCAGAAACAAGAACAAGGCAGGCCGATAGAAGACATTTCAGAATAATTGAGTCTGTTTTCACCAAAGGGTGTCTTCCGCTGAAATTCGAATTGCCATCTTCATATACCGGGAGGGTTCCATGTTTTTCCTGATCAGACATCATGACCCAAGACGGCGGTTTTTGCTTTTCGGAACCTGTCTGAGTAGGGAAACGTTTTGAGCCGGAAACCTGTTTCCTTCTTTTCTCTAATCGTTTTCTGATTTCATCTGCTCTGTGACTCATTGCCATCATCCTTTGCATTCGTTGGGTTTGTACATCATATGTCTTGTCCATAGCAATTATTCGATTTACCTTCAGCACAGAGCAGTCAGAAACAAAAAAACCTGACACAGCATTTGCTTTGTCAGATTCTTCTCTTTTATTCTATGAAGTTATGATCTTACTCCGAAAAATGACTTAATCTTAGCCATCATTCCCTTGTTTTGCTCTTCAAGCACCTGCAAAGGAACAGATTCGCCTAAAATGCGGCGGGCAATATTGCGATATGCGATGGAAGCGCGGTTTTTCGGGTCCATTGCAATCGGTTCGCCATGGTTAGATGCCTTAATCACTTCATCATCATCGGCAACGATACCGAGCAAATCAATCGACAAATGCTGAACGATTTCATCGATATCCATCGTGTCACCGTTTTTCATCAGGTGATTTCTGATTCTGTTTACAACGAGCCGCGGCGGTTCAATATTTTCTTCTTGCTCCAAAAGCCCTATAATGCGATCAGCATCTCGCACAGCTGAAATTTCAGGCGTTGTGACCACTACCGCCTTGTCAGCCCCGGAAACGGCGTTTTTGTATCCTTGCTCAATTCCTGCGGGGCAGTCTATGATGACATAATCAAATTCCTGCTTGAGCTCTTGGACCATAGTTTTAATTTGTTCAGGAGCAACAGCCGTTTTATCGCTCGTTTGAGCAGCGGGCATTAAATAGAGCAAATCATCAAAACGTTTATCCTTTACGAGCGCCTGATGCATTTTACATCTGCCCTCTACAACGTCTACGAGATCATAAATAATTCTATTTTCAAGACCCATTACTACATCCAGGTTGCGCAGTCCTATATCAGTATCTACTAAACATACACGCTTCCCTAAAATGGCTAAGGCGGTACCGAGGTTAGCAGATGTTGTTGTTTTACCTACTCCGCCTTTTCCCGAAGTTATTACGATAGCCTCACCCAATTCACATTCCTCCCTCAAGCCTTGTTAGATCAGGTCTTAAATGAGCCAAATGTTGAAGGCGTTCAATGACCATATTTCCGTCTGTATCTAAATAAGCACATTCCATTTCGTTCCCTTTTTGAATGTGGTCTGGGGAGCGATTTAACACGTGATTGATTCTTAACTGTGTCGGCAGCATTTCAGAGGCAGCAATGACCGCATGATTATTTCCGTTAAATCCGGCGTGGGCAATCCCTTTCAGCGAACCCAGAACAAAAATGTTTCCGCCGGCTCTGACTGTCCCGCCCGGGTTCACATCTCCGATTAGAAGCAAATCGCCCTTCACCTCGAGCACTTGGCCTGAACGGATAATTTTTGAAACAGAAATAATTTCAGCTTCCTCTTTCATACGCTGTGCTTCTTTTTTAGTAATGACTTCACTCTCAATAGAATGAACAAACAAATCTTTCTTTGACGCAATTAATTCGGTCAGCTGTTCCTCTTGCTCCTGATATAAGCAGCGATTGCCCAGCTTAATGTGAACGCTGATTTTCTGGCCTTTTCCATCTGTATATTGTTCAATTGACAGCATATTCTGAAGACCATCTAGAAGCTCATCAAAAGAACATGCATCATCAAGATGCAATGTCAAACCATTCTTTGTTCCTTTTATCGTTACATATTGCTGCTTTTTGGTCTTCACAATATTCACCTCAACAACATACTCATTTCGTCAAAAAAAGATAAAATCCTTTTTACTCATCTCTCAATTCTTTCTTTAGACTCATAAAAAATAATCTAAATGGGAGAACCAGGATGAGTGCGCTTATCATATTTAATAAAACTGTCGGTATAAACCGGTCTAGCACAAAGCCATTAAACGTCATAATGTCTTTGTGAATCAGCGACTGAATGCCGAATACATAAAATTCAAGCAGGCAAACTGCGAGAACAGCAATCAGGATGACGACAAAAGCGTTTGTGTGCAGCACTTTAAACGCTTTTGACGCCAAATAGCTTAGCCCCGCAAAGCCAAACATATAAACTCCTAATAGACTTGTATAATTCATATCATATAGAAAGCCGAAAATAAAACCGTAGATCACCGCGTGTTTTTGATTGATAAAAGCCGACATAAAAATCAGCACAAGCATCAGAAAACGCGGGACGAGCACCTGGTCATCCGTGACGAACGGGAAATGCACCAGATCAGTAAAGATGCTTTCCGCCGAAAAAACCAACATCATAACGAAAGGGAGAAGGAAACGTTTCACGATCCTTCCTCCTCTGTATCGACAGTCGGCACATCACGATTAACAACAATCACATTATTTAAATCAGAAAGATCAGCCGCAGGTTTTACATAGGCAACTTTCGTTAATCCATAAGAGTCAGACTCGATCTCAGTCACTTCACCGATTGTCAGCCCTTCTGGAAATACGCCTCCTGTGCCCGACGTTTCAATCAGATCGCCTTTTTTCACGTCTTGTTTATCCTTGCGTTCGATTATGGTCATCTTCAGCCGTTTTTTGTCTTTATCATAGCCTTCGATTAAACCGTAGCCTTTGCTGCCTTTTTTCCCGGAAATGGTTGTTGCGACTCTGTTATTCCGGTCAGTATCGCTTAAAAGCTGGACCGTAGACGTAAAGTTATTAAGGCCGGAGCTTTTAATCTTCCCGATTAATGCGCCTTTTTCGTTCGTTACAGCCATATCTTTCGCTACGTTTTGCTGAGTCCCTTTGTTAATGGTCACCTGCTTCGCCCAGTTATCAGGGCTTCTGGCAATGACTGTCGCCAAAATCGGCTTGTAATCTTTTATTGATTTCACATGGCCGAGTTCGTCACGCAAGGATTTGTTTTCGTCTTCAAGTTCTTGGAGCTTGGCTTCATATTTTGTCTGTCCGTCAAGCTTTTCTCTCAGACGCTCGTTTTCTTCGTATGTGTTTTTTAAATCACTAATGTTCTCAAATATCCCTGCAAAAAATTCGGCAGGCGTATGAAAAATGTTTTGAAATACTCCCGTCGTATCACCGATCAGTTTCTCAGGCCAGGTGGTATTACGGCCGTCCTTCAGCGAAAATCCAATCATAGCCACCAATATGATAATACACAGAAGTAATAGCATTAACCGTTTATTCGGCATCGTGTTACACCTCTTCTATTGAACTCCCGATTATCTTGTTTTTCCTTTGAAAAGATGAATGTGCTCCAGTGCTTTTCCTGTACCGATCGCTACACAATCAAGCGGGTCTTCAGCGATAAGGACCGGCATTTTTGTTTCTTCGCTGATGACTTTGTCCAAATTACGAAGAAGCGCTCCGCCGCCGGTTAACACAATACCTCTGTCCATGATATCTGCGGCAAGCTCAGGCGGTGTTTTTTCAAGTGTGCTTTTCACTGCCTCTACAATGGTTGACACAGTGTCACGCAAAGCATTAGAAATTTCTTTTCCAGTAATTTCGATCGTTTTCGGCAGACCTGTCAGCAAGTCACGTCCGCGGATTTCCATTTTATCGGATTCTTCTGCGGATTCAGCAGAGCCGATATCCATTTTAATCGCTTCAGCAGTGCGGTCCCCGATCATCAGGTTGTATGTTTTTCTGATGTAGTTGATAATCGCATCGTCCATTTCATCACCGGCAACGCGGATGGATTGAGATGTTACAATACCTCCGAGGGAAATAATCGCAACTTCTGTCGTTCCGCCACCGATATCAACAACCATGCTTCCAGTCGGTTCCCAAACCGGCAGATTGGCGCCGATAGCCGCAGCAAACGGTTCTTCGATCGGATACGCGTCACGCGCTCCTGCTTGTCTTGTCGCATCGATAACAGCACGCTCTTCAACCGCAGTAATGCCGGATGGCACACAAACCATCACATAAGGTTTTCTGGCAAACATGCCTTTATTTTTAATGGCTTGATTGATGTAATATTTCATCATGGTAGCCGTTGTTTCATAATCAGCGATAACGCCGTCTTTCATCGGGCGAAGAGCCACTACGTTTCCAGGAGTCCGTCCGATCATATTTTTCGCATCATTTCCGACAGCAACAATCGATTTCGTATCCGTTTGCAGAGCAACGACTGACGGCTCTCTCACAACAATTCCTTTACCTTTCACAAAAACAAGCGTATTCGCAGTTCCAAGATCTATACCAAGGTCTCTTGTACCAATTCCAAACATATGTATGTATCTTCCTTTCTTAAAGCAAAAATACCCTAAAGGGAAAAACTCATAAACTCTATTATAGCTTAATTCGACGAAAAAAAAAGTGTTACAAATATCCTTTTTCCTTTAAACTCACAAATTTTTTGTCGCCAATCACCAAATGGTCAAGCAGCTCGATGCCAATCAGGTTTCCGCATTCAAACAGCCGTCTTGTCACTTCAATATCTTCCCTGCTCGGCGTCGGATCCCCCGAAGGATGATTGTGGATACAAATAAAGGAAGCGGCAGATCGTTTGAACGCTTCTTTAAATACCTCCCGGGGGTGGACAATAGATGAATTCAGACTTCCGATAAAAACAGTGCGTTTATGGATGACTTGGTTTTTTGTATTTAAATATAAACAGACAAAATGCTCCTGGGTTAAAAAGCGCATATCCTCCATGACCAGGTTTGCGCCGTCTTCCGGGGAGCGGATTACAACATGTTCTTCATTGGCTAGTTTATGAATACGGCTTCCCAGTTCAACTGCTGCCAGTATTTGCACAGCCTTTACCAGACCGATTCCCGGGATGCTGGACAGCTCCTCAACGGAAGCTTCTTTCAGCAGACGCAGCCCGTCAAACGAGCGCAGAAGCCTGTTTGAAAGGTTCATAACAGATTCGTTCTTTGTGCCTGTCCGCAATAAAATAGCCAAAAGTTCGTTGTTTGCTAAGTTCTCGGCTCCGACTTTCAGCAGCCGTTCTCTAGGTTTTTCTTTCTTTGGGAAATCTCTGAGTTTTAATGGCAGATCGTGTATGATCAAGCCCTCCTTTTCTTTCCCTTCCCGTTTATAAAAATCGTCAGGCTTCTACATCAAAATCCTTCAGAACTCTCATTGTTTTTGATATAGGGAGCCCTACGACTGAATAATAATCTCCGTCTATTTTTTTTACAAAAAGTGCGCCTTTTCCTTGGATGCCGTAAGCACCTGCTTTATCCATCGGCTCTTTCGTTTCAATATAAGTCCAAATCTCTTCTTCACTGAGGGGCCAAAACACAACCTCTGTCTTATCATAGAACGTTTCGCTGTGATTTGCGGTTTGAATACTGACAGCGGTTATCACTGAATGACTACGGCCGGAAAGCCTGCGAAGCATTGCAGCAGCTTCTTCTTGATCTTGCGGTTTGCCAAGGCACTCACCGTCAAGACATACCATTGTATCAGCACCGATTACGATTGCGCCCGGATTGAGATCGGCCACAGCCTTAGCTTTTTGTTTTGCCAACCATTGGACGTTTTCTTCAGGTGAAAAGTTTCGATTTAATTTTTCCTCTACTTCACTGACAATAATGGTGTAGGGAATCTGAAGCAGATCGAGGAGTTCTTTTCTTCGCGGAGATTGTGATGCAAGTATAAGCGGCTTAGCCATGTTCGTCATCCTTTCAGGGTTTGCTTAAGAAAAAAAGATACTCATTTATCCTACCAAATCATAAGGCTCGCCACAATTTCAGAAAAATAACTTTTTCATGACAAAATAAAAAAAGCCTGTCACTAAGGACGAAGGCTCATGCACTTTCTATTATTTAATTACGGCTAAAAGCTGCTGCTGAGCCTTCCATCCGGCTTCAGCACTTGGGTCCTCTAATTCCTTTAACGCCTGCAAAACTGCTTTTTTCTCTCCCGTTTCAGCCGCTTCTGATTCACCGAGCGACTTTTCTATTTTTTTAACACTTGCTTTTGTGATATCTTCTCCGAGAATCGCCTTCGCAGAGAGCGCTGCTGTTTTCTTGAAAGAATCTGTCATATCCGACTCTATTGATAAGGATAATTCCTTGCCTCCCCAAGCTTCAAAATCGCTGTCGATCAAAAGCTGCCCTAACTGCTGTGATACAGCCTTATCATTTGCCAGGCCCGCAATGACATACGTGTACCCGTCATCCTTTGACAGGGAGACGGCGGAATATCCTTTTTCAGTCAGCTGTTCAGTTAACGTCTCAGCACCCTTTTCATTTGAAAACTTTCCTGCTTGAACTGCATATGTTTTATATGTACCTTCCGTTTGTGCCGCTTGTTTTTCTCCGCCGGTGCTTTGTTTCTCCGCAGATGTATCTCCTGCTTTTGCCGTCTGGCTGCCTAAAGAATCATCTAAGGAGGCTGGCGCCGACGCTTCTTTATTGCCTGATATATTCAATGCGAATAGCCCTAAGCCTGTGCCTAAAACCGCGGCAAAGGCAATTGTCGCCGCCACTCTTTTTACCGGCTTGGCCGCCCCTGACTTTCCTTTTGAATAGAGCTTCGATTTCTTCTTTTGATAAGGCGGAACAACTTTGGGGTCATCTTTAAACACCTTATCCTCGTCTGAATCCCAGTTGAATTCATCTTCATCAGGATGTTCATGGGATGCCGCAACCTCCTGCTCCGCCTTTCTCTTTTCCTCCCAATTTGAAAACGTCATGTCTTTTTCTTGCTCTGTCTTCGGTGTCTCTTGTTCGTAAACTGTTTCTTCTTTTCCATTAATCGTCACCTTAAGGGCTTTTTCTTCCGCTTTACTGATTTTTTTTTGCTTCCTTTTTTTCAATTCTGCTTCCTCCCTTCATTTGTGTGACCGTTCTTGTGGCTTTTCATGCTACACACTTTAGCACAGGCGAAAAAAAAAAGAACAAGACTTTTGTCGTCTTGTCCAAAAAACGTTCGTCAAATTTTTCATCAGTCAACCTAACGCCGTTTTGACATAAAAGGAGATGATAGAGTCACCGTATAAATAAGCGAAAATGCTTCCTGCCGCAATTGCCGGGGCAAAGGGAATCGGCTGTTTTCTGGCCAGCCTTCCGAACAGTACAGCGGCAGCTCCGTACAATGCGCCTATAAGAACAGAAAAGAAAAAGGCGGCAGCAAGCATTTTTACACCAAGCACAAGGCCGATAACGGCAAATAATTTAATATCCCCTCCCCCTATTCCTCCATGAGTGATGACGGCAATAAAGGCCAGTAAAAGAAAACCGGCAGCCGCGCCTATAAAGCCTTCATACCAAGAAAGAAGCGGAGAAATGATTCTGCCAGCCGCCAGAAAGGGAAGAAAGAATAGCAATATGCGATTTGGAATCAGCATAAAGTGAATATCTGTCACAGAAACAATAATAAGAAGAGAAAGAAACAGCAACGCAACAATCAGTTCCCAAGACAAACCGAAACGAAATCCCGCGGCTGCAAATAAACTCGCTGTCGAGAGCTCTGCCGCCGGGTACATAAGAGAGAGCTTTTGGCCGCAGCTTTTGCAATTGCCTTTTTGCAGAATAAAAGATAAAACAGGGATTAATTCCGTCGGGGTTAGGGTTCGACGGCAAAAAGAACATGCCGAACGCGGACTTATGATGGATATGTGCAAGGGGATACGGCATCCAACCGTATAATAAAATGAACCGAGGATAAGGCCGAGGACAAAAAGAATCGGAATCATAGACAACACACCTTTACTCTCTTTAGGATTATGCTATGGATTGTAGCACAGCAAGCATATTGATCTATAATAAGCAATTTTAGATTTTGACAGAAAAAATCCCGGCAGAATATCATTATTGATTCTGCCGGGCCAAAGTCATTACAGCATTCTTTTTCGAATGTCAGAAATAAAATAAAGTGATCCCGTAATGAGCACGATATCATTTGAGCCTTTTTTGCTTTCTATTAATTTGATCACATGCTCCGGATCTTCATTCCAGCTTTTGCTGCTGATTTCACTAGCATCATACAGATCTTTCGCTAGAGAAGCACGCGGAAAATCAAAAGAAGCAAAATGAATCGATTGCGCGATCGTTTCCAGTTTCTTAATCATGTCATGATACGGCTTATCCTTTAACGCACTAAACACCACACAAATATCGGAATCTGGGAAACGCTGCTTCATCGTTTCAGTCAGCTTATCGATCCCTTCTTCATTATGGGCGCCGTCTAAATATACCGGCGGATGTTCCTGAACCAACTCTAATCTGCCCGGCCAAGCAGCCTTTATGAGCCCGCTTCTTAATGCAGCATCATTCATTTCAGCAATGTTTTCCCTGTTAAGCCACTCGGCAGCCAAAATGGACAAGGCCGCATTTTGTCTTTGATGCGTACCGATGAGAGATGTTCGAATATCTTCATAACACGTTTCTCCGGTTTTTAAAGAAAACTGTTCTCCTGCAGGGAGAGCCTTTTCATTATAAATCCTGCTTGTATCATGCAATGACTGAAAAGGAGCAGACTTTCGTTCAGCTTCATGCCTAATTACCTGTAAGGCTTCCGGCTGGGTAACGGCTGTCACGATCGGAATGCCTTCTTTTATAATCCCGGCTTTTTCGCCTGCGATTTCTTCAATGGTATTTCCTAAAATGTTCATATGGTCGTGTCCGATGCTTGTGATGACAGTTAAAAGCGGCTCGACAACATTGGTAGAATCGTACCTTCCGCCCAGACCTGTTTCAAAAATAACAAAATCGACCTGATGATACGCAGCAAAATATAAAAATGCACAAGCCGTCATAATTTCAAATTCTGTCGGCTGACCGTGTTCAGTTTGATCAAGCTCTTCCACGATCGGTTTCACCTGATTAACGAGTGTGACCCACTCCTCATCTGTAATAGGTGTGCCGTTTACGCTGATGCGCTCATTAAATGTGATGATATAAGGCGATGTAAACGTACCGACAGTGTATCCCGCTTCTTGCAGCATAGAACGGATAAAAGCGACAGTTGATCCTTTGCCGTTTGTTCCCGCCACGTGGAGCGCGCGGATTTTCTTTTCAGGATGGTCCAATCGCGCTACCAGCTGCTTCATTCGATCAAGACCGGGCTTCACTCCGAATTTCAGACGGCTGTGAATCCAGCTGCGCGCTTCTTCATATGCAGTAAACAATGATAATCCCCTCTTTTATAAGACAAGGCGGTTTCTCAAGAAACCGCCTCGGCTTTTCATTAGCCCTTCAGCTCAGCCATTCGTTTTTGAACAGCGTCACGCTTTGCCACATAATCTTTCTCTTTCTCACGTTCTTCATCAATTACGTGCGCAGGCGCTTTTTTTATAAATCCTTCGTTTCCAAGTTTCTTTTGGACACGCTCGACTTCTTTCGTCAGCTTATCGAATTCTTTTTGCAGACGGGCGATTTCTTCATCGATATTAATTAAACCTTCAAGCGGAAGTATGACCTCTGCTCCTGTGACAACTGCCGTCATTGCTTTATCAACAGCTTCGATATCTGTACCGATTTTCAGCACGCTCGGATTTGTAAAGCGTTCCACATAAGAACGGTTTGCTTCGAGACGGGCTGCGACCTCGTCCGTGCTCGCTTTAATGTACAATTCAACTTGCTTGCTCATCGGTGTGTTTACTTCGCTGCGGATATTACGCACAGAACGGATCAGCTCAACGAGAAGCTTCATGTCAGCAGCAGCTTCAGTGTCTGTATGCTCAGGCACAACAACAGGCCATGTGCTTACAGTAATGGATTCTCCTTGGTGCGGCAGATGCTGCCAAATTTCCTCCGTTAAGAATGGCATAAACGGATGGAGCAGGCGCATCGTTTGATCCAGAACATAAGCAAGGATGGAACGGGTTGTTTTCTTAGCCGCTTCGTCTTCTCCGTATAGAGGAAGCTTCGCCATTTCAATATACCAATCACAGAAATCGTCCCAAATAAAGTTATATAAATGGCGGCCGACTTCACCGAACTCATATTTATCAGCTAGCTGTGTCACACTTTCGATCGTTTCGTTTAAACGCGTTAAAATCCACTTGTCAGCTACTGATTTCTCACCTGAAAGATCAAGCTCTTCATATGTCATGCCGTCCATGTTCATTAATGCGAAACGAGAAGCGTTCCAAATTTTATTGGCAAAATTCCAAGTCGATTCCACTTTTTCATAGCTGAAGCGAAGATCTTGGCCAGGAGAGCTTCCAGTCGCCAGGAAATAGCGAAGGGAATCGGCTCCGTACTTGTCAATCACGTCCATCGGATCGACACCGTTGCCAAGAGATTTACTCATTTTTCTGCCTTGCTCATCACGGATTAAGCCATGGATTAAAACATCTTTAAACGGACGTTCACCAGTAAATTCAATCCCTTGGAAAATCATGCGTGACACCCAGAAGAAAATGATGTCGTAGCCTGTAACGAGAACGTCAGTCGGATAATAGCGTTTAAAGTCTTCAGCTGTCAAATCAGGCCAGCCCATAGTGGAGAAAGGCCAGAGCGCAGAACTAAACCATGTATCCAGCACGTCTGTATCCTGCTCCCAATTTTCGCTGTCCTCCGGCGCTTCAAGACCGACATATAACTCGCCTGTTTCTTTATGATACCAGGCAGGAATGCGGTGGCCCCACCATAATTGACGGGAAATACACCAATCGCGGATATTTTCCATCCAATGCAAATACGTTTTTTCGAAGCGGTCAGGAACAAAGTTGACTTTTTCTTCTTTCTCTTGCAATTCTATTGCTGCATCAGCAAGCGGCTGCATGCGCACAAACCATTGGGTAGAAAGATAAGGTTCAACAACCGCTCCGCTTCGTTCACTATGCCCGACAGAGTGCAGATGATCCTCGATTTTGAAGAGAACGCCTGCCTCCTGTAAATCTTTAACGAGCTTTTTGCGGCATTCAAAGCGATCCATGCCTTGATATTGCAGCGCATTTTCATTCATCGTGCCGTCTTCATTCATGACAAGAATGCGCTCTAAGTTATGGCGGTTGCCAAGCTCGAAGTCGTTCGGATCATGGGCAGGCGTAATTTTCACCGCACCTGAACCAAATTCCATATCAACATAGTCATCGCCGACAATCGGTATTTCACGATTTGTGATAGGCAGAATAACCGTTTTTCCGATAAGGTGCTTGTAGCGCTCATCTTCAGGGTGAACCGCAACGGCTGAATCACCAAGCATCGTTTCTGGACGTGTCGTCGCGATTTCAATTGAACCTGATCCGTCAGCAAGCGGATAGCTCATGTGATAAAACGCGCCTTGAACATCCTTGTAAATGACCTCAATGTCTGATAAAGCTGTTTTTGTTGCAGGGTCCCAATTTATGATGTATTCGCCTCTGTAGATCAAGCCTTTTTCATAAAGTTTGACGAACACTTCGCGAACCGCTCTGTTTAAGCCTTCATCAAGCGTGAAGCGCTCACGGGAATAATCAAGGCCAAGCCCTAATTTCGCCCACTGGCTGCGGATGAAGTCAGCATACTCTTCCTTCCACTTCCACGTTTCTTCAAGAAATTTCTCACGGCCTAAATCGTAACGGCTTGTGCCTTCTTCACGAAGTTTCGCTTCAACTTTAGCCTGTGTCGCGATGCCGGCATGGTCCATACCCGGAAGCCACAGTACATCATAACCCTGCATGCGTTTCATTCTTGTTACAATGTCTTGCAGCGTGGTATCCCAAGCGTGGCCAAGGTGAAGCCTTCCTGTTACGTTTGGCGGCGGAATAACGACAGAGTACGGCTCCTTTGTCTGATCGCTGCCTGCTTCAAAAAACCTACCTTTTAGCCAAAAATCATATCGGTCTTTTTCAACCGCAGCCGGATCGTATTTCGTCGGCATTGTTTGTTCATTCGTTTCCATCATAACCCTCCAGCATGTTTAAAATGGCTGAGAACGAAAAAAGAGCCCTTCATCCTTGGGAAAAGGACGAAAAAGCTCTTTCGCGGTACCACCTTTTTTCATGAACCTTGTCAGTTCATGCGCTTCAACGGATAACGGGGGTTTCCCGAATTTCTCTACTCTTCTTTCAAGAAATTATGCTCCCGGGCGACCTTCCAATCAGACAACATAAGAAGCCTTTCAGCAAGCGGCTTCTCTCTCTGCATGCGTCTTTCTTGTACTCTTCCCGTTCTAAGCAGGTGTATCTATCAGCTCATTATATACTTTATTTATGTTCTTTATTATAGTAAAAGTGTTTTTGATTCGTCAATCATCTTTTCCAAAAATACTGCGTCCTATACAAGATGGGCAGGCACCTATTGACCAAGTATACATATGATGCTTGTAAATGCGTTGAGGAGGATGCACCGTGAAGAAACGTTTCAGCTCTTATTCCCTGCCGCCGTGGGTCAGGCAAATTCGGCTTGTATCCGCGCAAGTGATTATCCCGATTACGATTTTCCAAGGTATCAGAACCATTTTCTTTCCGACAACCTTTGATGTCTTGCTGCTCGCAATATTGATTCTGTTAGCCTGTGCGCTTCATTTGGAATGGATATAAACAAACAAGTCCGCGCCAATTAAGACGTGGACTCGTTTTCCGCCTGAAATTTTTTCTCTTGTTCAATTTGATGGATTTTCATCACAAACGGCTCAATATTTTTCATTTGCCAGTATGCCTTTAATAAGTGTGTACATTCATCTTTTTCACGCCGTCTTTTCCCGGTCTGATAGCGGTTCAGCACTTTGTACACCGCTGCCGGATAAGCCATGTAACTGAGAAAAAGACTGATTTCAGCCTCATGCAGAGGAAATGCTTTTGTATATGCATAAAACCAATCGACACACTCCGGACAAGCTTTTGGAAAACCGCTGAACATTCGTGTGTAAAAGCCGAGCAAGTCGTTATGCGGCGGCCCCACAGACGCTCTCTCAAAATTCGTAAAGTATCCGGTCCCTGCATCATTATACAGAAAATGGTGAATAGACAGGCTGCCGTGGGTAATGACAACCCTTGAGGAGCCTTTTTCTTTTGCCGCTTCATACCAGTCCTTAATCCGCTCAAGCGCAAAGTTTACGGCGGAAATGGTTTCTGAATAATAGGTTACAGCCTGCAATTCAAAGGGGGACAGGTACCATTCTTTCTCAGCTCTGTCTACAAACTGTTCATAAATGATCTTTTCATTTTCCCACTTTTTTCTCGTTTGTTCATAGTGGCGTTCAATGTCTTCACGCCTGACCTTGATTTCCTGCGCAGTTCTCTCGTGAAGGCGGGCTATTTCTCTAAATAGATAGGCATGTTTCTGATCCCGCTCTTCCTCTTGGCCAAATTGGAGCCAAGGCATTAAGTAATAGGAGTCTCCAGTTTGTACGCCCCCGGAGAAAAACTCTCCCCCATTTGTTCTGTAAATGGGAACAAAGGAATGAAAGCCTTTTTCCTCAATTGCCACCATTTGATCTGTAAAATGTTTGCCGCGAACCGATTTCATTTTTTTCAGCGCAAATACCCCATAATCTGAATACACTTTCCACACACGAGAACTGACTGGCTCAATAAATTGAGCCGTCAGTCCGTATTCCTGAAGAACCGATTGGACATCTTCCATTCCATTCACCACATTTTCCGATCGCTTACGACTTACGCATGGCTGCTGTTGTATTGAGGGATATAAAGAATCTGCCCTGCTTTCAATTCATCATCCAGCGCCAAAGAATTCATCCTGATCAGCTGCTGGGAGGTAATGTCGTACCGTTCGCATAAACGTTCAATGGTATCTTCCTGCTGAACAATACAGATTTTCATTCTAGAAAACTCATCTTCTTCTCTTGTAAAGAGTTTTGTTAAATAAAGAGAATTATGATTTTCCTTTGTTTCAGTTCCCTTTGTTTGAGCAGCAGGAACAGCCCCAGCAACAGCATCTGTTTCCTTCCTTTCAGGTTCGGAAGTGTCTGGCAGCTGGTAAGAATGAAAAGACGCCTCTTCCTCAGGTTCTTCAGGTGAAGGTGTTTTTCTCACTTCAATTTCAAAGCTTTCTTTCTTCTGCTCTTTTTCCTCCAGCAGCTTAGGCGCTGAATAAAAGGAATGCTCTTCTGAATCTTGTTCCGGCAGGAAGGTACGGTAGGCCGGCGTAAGCTCTTCTTCCTGAGATTCCTCTTCAGCACTTATCTTTTGATTAAAATGCAGGGTTGGAACTGCTGATTCTTCCTTTAAAAGTGCAGCTGGCGCTTCTTCCTGCTCTCTGCTTCCTTCTAAAGAAACAACGTCTTCACGTATAGTTTCCTGGACTTCCTCCGGTTGTTCTGCATCCTGTCGAGGTGCAGGCTCTATGTGATCCGATAGCTCCGATTCTGTTTTTTGGGATTCTTGACGCAGAGCATGCTCAAGAATAGGAGAATCTGGCTTTTCTGTTTTTTCGTCACCACGCTCAGCCTCTTGCTGAAGCTCAGCTTCTACAGCAGGTGATATTTCCGCCTCTGAAACAAGCGGTTTTGACAGTTCAGCCTGCTCTTCTTCCGCCTCTGCTTTTTCGCGAATCTCTATTCCTGAAGCAGCCTTTGGGGAATCTGCTTCTATTGTTTCCGCGTCCTCACGAAGCCTTGTCTCTGAAAGAATGAGCTCCGGCGGCTTCGCTTCTTTCGCATTTATATCTTTGCTGCCCTCTGGTTCTAAAGCAGCTGATTCTGATCGTACAGTTTCTTTCTCTTCATTCGCCTGCTCTTCACGAAGCCTCGCTTCCGAGACAACAAGCTCTGACGGCTCGGCTCGCGCTTCTTCTGCTTTTATACCGCCGCTTTCCTCTGCTTTTAAATCCAATGGCGCTGACCGCTCAGCTTCTTCCTTTTCATCTGCTTGCTCTTCACGAAGCCCCGCTTCCGAGACAACAAGCTCCGGCGGCTCAGCTGGCGCTTCTTCCGCCTTTATATCTTCGCTGTCCTCTGATTTTAAAGTCAATGGCGCTGACCGCTCAGCTTCTTCCTCTTCATTTTCCTGCTCTTCACGAAGC